>NZ_JBBKBS010000028.1:0-39153 GCF_037890285.1 Phocaeicola sp. HCN-40430 | reverse complement strand
TTGTTATGCCATGTATTCATGATTCTATTTGCTTTTTTAAATCGACGACGTCGGATACATAATCGCCCACGTCGATTATACAGCCAACGACGACATTTCTACATTCGGCGACGCCGATTAAAGTTTCCGACATTCACCGGTACATTTTTATTCCTGCCATATACTCTATTTGTCAAGAGATGACAAATTTAATCACTGTCTGCTTGAGTTAAAGTGTAATTTAAAGGCATGTTGTTTAAAAGAATAAATCCCTGTACTTTTATAGTTCCGGAAATAACTATGCCTATTCCCTTTCTACAGAAAGTACAAGGATTTATTGAAATCGATTATTCAGAAACGTCTTTATGCGTTTTCTTGCAGTTCTGCTGATTTACGATGTTTTAAAACCTCTGCATCAATATAGAAGATTGTTTCTTCTGCCAAGTTATTAATATGGTCACCGGCTCTTTCCAATTTACGGAAAATACCTGCAGTTTCCAAACAAAGCTTTATATCTTCAGGATGCTCAGTAGCATGAACCGCCAATGCATTGATTGCGTTCTGGTTTAATACATCCAGCACCTCATCCTTCTTGAATACAGACTTAGCCATCGCCAAATCTTGTTTCTGCAATGCTTCATATGTAGTATTCAGCATGGCCAATACAGTATCGAACATTTCGTGTATCTGCAAATCGCTGAAAAGCACTTTATTTTCCGGCTTCAGCTGAGTACGAATTACGAAACGGGCAATGCTATCGGCATAGTCACCTATACGTTCCAAGTTATTGTTAATCTTCAACATAGCCAATGCAAAACGCAAATCGACTGCAACAGGATTATATAAGGCAATGAAGTCTTCAATGTCGCTGTCTATTTTCAGTTCGAATGCATTAACCCGCTTTTCACGAGCTACCACTTTATCTGCCAACGAAGTATCTGCATTCAACACGGCCTGATAAGCATTATTCAATTGCTGATAGACCAATGTCCACATTTCATTTACTTCGTTCTTTATTGTCTGAAGTTCGTTTTCTACAAATTTTACCATAATTGTATGAAGGGTTAAGTTTATCCAAATCGTCCGGTAATATAATTCTGAGTAGCCTCCTGAGCAGGATTGGTAAATATCTTCTTGGTATCATCAAATTCCACCATCTCACCCATATAGAAGAAGGCGGTCTTGTGACTCACACGGGCTGCCTGCTGCATGCTGTGTGTGACAATAATAACCGTAGTCTTTTCGCCCAACTCGCAAATCAATTCTTCCACTTTAGCGGTAGAAATAGGGTCGAGCGCCGAAGCCGGTTCGTCCATCAGCAAGATAGAAGGCTCCACAGCCATGGCACGGGCAATACAAAGACGCTGCTGCTGTCCGCCAGACAAAGCATAGGCCGAATCCTTCAACTTACTCTTTACTTCTTCCCATAAAGCAGCTCCTTTCAAGGCTTCTACCACACGGTGCTCTATAAATTCCTTATCTTTTATACCGTTTACACGCAATCCGTAAGCCACATTTTCAAAAATACTCTTTGGAAAAGGATTCGGACGCTGAAACACCATTCCCACATTCTTTCTCAAAGAATCTACATCTACAGACTTGTCGTAAATGTTTTGTCCGTCAATCAGAATCTCTCCCGTCAGTCTTGTTCCGGGAATCAAATCGTTCATACGGTTAAACAAACGGAGAAAAGTAGACTTTCCGCACCCCGAAGGGCCAATAAAAGCGACCACTTCATTATTAGGTATCTGAATGTTGATATTCTTCAATGCGTGAAAATTCCCATAATAGAAATCTACGTTTTTTGCTTCAATCTTATTCATATATCAGATGAGTTATTTCGATTTTAATTTGTTTTCAAAGAATTTGCGGACAGCATTTGCGGTAAGATTCATTATCAGTACCAACATAATCAACACAAAAGCTGTTCCATAAGCAATAGGAAGCTGTGCTTCGATATCGGTTCCACTTGTTGCCACTACATACAGATGATAAGGCAATGCCATACATTGGTCGAAAACACTTTCAGGCAATTTCGGAAGGAAATAAGCCGCACAAGTAAACAAAATAGGGGCAGTTTCTCCCGATACACGACCCAATGAAAGAATCAATCCGGTAATAATACGTGGCATGGCCATAGGAAGCAGGACTTTCCATATAGTCTGCGCTTTAGTAGCTCCCAAAGCCAGACTTCCCTCACGATAACTGTCTGGAATATCCTTAAAAGCCTCTTCTGTGGTACGGATTACAATAGGCAGTGCCAACAGGCCTAAGGTAAATGATCCGGCCAGAATACTGTCTCCAAAACTCAGATAGTTTACAAAGAAAGCCATACCAAACAGACCAAATACAATAGAAGGAATACCTGCCAGGTTATTGGTCATCATGCGGATAAAAGCGACCAACTTTCCCTGTGGAGCATACTCATTCATGTAAATACCGCTCATCACCCCAATTGGGAAGGAAAATAATGCACTTCCTATCATCAGATAAAAGGTTCCGACAATAGCCGGCCATATGCCCCCTTTGGTCATCCCGTCAGTAGGAGCTTCGGTCAAAAATTCCCAATTAATCACTCCAATACCTTTCACCAGAATAAAACCAAGGATAAAGAAAAGCAAAAGTGCCACACCATAACTAAGCATGCGGAAACAAGCAAACATTATCTTCTGTATTCTTTGCTTTTTACGCGTATAAGAAGGATTTGTTTTAATAGCCATGTTTTATTTCTTGAATTTGTTGCGTGCAGAAACAATTTCCACACAAGAGTTGATAATCAGTGTAATGAAGAACAATATTACCCCCAGCAAGAACAGAGACTGATAGTGTGCTCCTCCTGCAGGTGCTTCACCCAACTCGGCAGCAATCGTAGCAGGGATAGTACGCAGCGGCTCCAGAATACTTGTAGGAATTACCGCAGCATTACCGGTTACCATCAGTACAGCCATGGTTTCACCTATAGCCCGGCCGATACCCAAGACTACTCCCGACGTGATACCCGAAATAGAAAAAGGAATCACAACTTTATAAATGGTTTGCCAGTGAGTAGCTCCCAATGCCAGACTGGCTTCACGCATCATACGCGGACAGCTGCGCATTGCATCTTCCGCCACAGTAATAATGGTAGGAAGTGCCATAATAGCCAATACGATACTTCCAGCCAAACCCGATTCCCCAACAGGAAGATTGAAAGTTTCCTGAAGGAAAGGCACAATTACCGCCAACCCGAAAAAGCCGTATACTACCGAAGGAATACCATTAAGCAACTCGATAATAGGTTTCAGATATTTACGTACGTTAGGATGGGCAACTTCTGCCAGATAAATGGAAACGGCCAGCCCAAACGGCAAAGCGATGAGAATAGCGAAAAAGCTTACCCACAATGTACCTCCAATCAAGGGAAGAATACCGAAGATGGGTGAAGGTGTAGCAGTAGGAAACCATTCATCTCCTAACAGTACATCCTTAACCGGAATGTTTTCATCTTGTATCAGGTTCATTCCGGTTTCTTTCTCGATGAGCGAATAAGGCACAAATGCAATCATCCCTTTGTGCTGCTTCACCAATTCGGCAATCTTCGCTCCAGCCAACTCATATTCGGCTCCGAGTTCTTCTTCTGTATAGATTTTATCAAGATCTTCCAAACGGAACACTTCTACAGGAATATCTCGTCCTCCCAACTCTTTCCAGTTCGTAATTTCTTCATCGAATAAGAGTTTGATTTCCTGTGCGCTTAATCGCTTTACCGGATTATCCTGATTTAATGCCAATACATAGCCTTTATCGACCACCGGATTGCTGAACAACCCAACTGCCTCGCTGAACAAAAAGCCAATAATCAGCAAAATAGCAATACTGGTAGTAAAGCCACTTATCGTAAAAATACGTCGGGCTATTCTATCAATTATCTTTTTCATAATGTATTTTTGTGTGTTTAATCATTATCGGGGAATAAATCCCAATTCCAATGTCTTTTCCAATCCATCCGGCGAATAGATAAACTGAATAAAATCAGACACCCGACTTTCATTCTTTTTATCATAATAATAATACAACGGACGAACAATAGGATACTGTTTTTTCATTGCTGTTTCTACCGAAGGATATACAAAGCTTTTCCCCTGGTCATAAGATACAGAAACTGCCTTTACATAAGGGTTAAGATAAGCAAGCCCGACATATCCGATTGCACCACGTGTTTGTCTTACTGATTGGATAATTGCTCCCGTTGCAGGCATAGAAAGAATACTGCTCATGTAATTCTTATTTTCAAGAACACTCTCCTTGAAAAATTCGTAGGTACCGGAAGAGGTTTCACGAGAATAAACTACAATCCTGGCATCTTCTCCGCCTACTTCCTTCCAGTTGGTTATCTTACCACGGAAAATTGCTTCCAATTGTTCACGGGTAAGCTTACTTACAGGATTTTCCGGATTTACAATAACAGCCAGCGCATCATAAGCAACTATTACCTCACAAGGCTCGTGCTTGGACTTTTTCATTTTCATTTTTTCATTGAACTTGATGCGGCGGGATGCCATTGCCAAATCGGTAGTACCATCCATCAAAGCCGAAATTCCCACTCCACTACCTCCACCTGTTACAATGACTGTAGCCGATGGATGCTGCTTCATGTACATTTCCGCCAACTCCTGAGTGAGTGGAAGAACAGTGTCACTTCCTTTGATTCGTTGTGCCATCACGGTACTGCTCATACAGCAAGACACAAAAAGGAAAGGAATTAAAATTTTCTTCATTTTGTTGTTTTTTAGGTCTTTAAAATCACGCGGTAAAGATAGGCAGTTTCAACGAAAAGTGTATTACAAACCTGTTTCACAAAAAATACAATCCGATTAAAAAACAACTGATATGCTTTATAATAACATTTTTTAGTTTATAACCTCCTACCTTATATTCATTTCTTTACTTACAGAAGCTTCCATAACTGAAATGTTTTACAGTTAGTCATAAACTAATTCGTCCGGCACCATCATGTGTCAATCTGATGATACCGGACGAATTTTAAAAAAACGGGAATCTTCTACTAATCAAGAAAGAGTTCTTCCGGATAACCTACATCTACCAGAAACAATGCATTTCCCGGAACAGAGGTTCCTGCACTACAACGATTTTTCTCTTCTATCACTTTACGAAATCCCTCTACCGTCAGTTTTCCTTTGCCAACCTCTACTAAGGTACCTACCACAGCACGAACCATATTACGTAAGAAACGGTCTGCCTGAATAGTAAATACCCAATCGTGTTCTCCTATTTGTTCCCAACGGGCGTACATCATCTTACAATTGTTGGTTTTCACATCTGTATGCAACTTACTGAAACTGGTAAAATCGATATAATCGAACAAGACCTGAGCTGCTTCATTCATTTTCTCAAAATCCAGCTTCTGAAACACTCTCCAAGAAAATGCCCGATTAAACGGATCCTTACAAGTGGTAATATAATATTTATAGGTACGGTATGTTGCATCGAAACGGGCATGTGCGTCCGACTTTACTCTGCATACACGATGTACAGCTACATCTGGAGGGAGCAAGCGGTTCAACTTATCGACCACCGTTGCACAATCCAGTTCTGCATCAAAATCGAAATGGGCTACCATCAGCCGGGCATGTACTCCGGCATCCGTACGTCCGGCACCTACTACTTCTATAGGCTTGCGCAGAAAAGTCGACAAAGCCTTCATCAACACTTCCTGTACACTAATGCCGTTAGGCTGAATTTGCCAGCCATGATAATTTGTACCATCGTACGATAAGTATATAAAATATCTGCACATATTCTGTTATCTTACAGTTATATGGAAGCATCCCTGCTTCAGTTCATATTTCACATAACAACGGTTTAGCTTACGCATATCTCTAAGCACTTCCGAAAGAACCAGTTTCAGCGTATCTGCCCCTACATCCTGCATAGGTCTTCCATCAGGATCTTCAACCTTTGCAAACCGTTTCCAACTCAAATCGAAAGTAGTACCATAAGAATGACAAGAATTTGCCGAAGCATTGATATTTCTGCGTCGTAAACGCTTTACATCGTCTTTAGTGCGAAGAACAGAGGTTACAATTATCTTATTCGGATTCAATCCTTTGTTCTCCAACGAATCAAGGAAAGCATGTCCTATTGTATCCAGTAAAGCACTGGCACGAGGAACCAGATAAGGTACAGAATGTGTAAGCGAATCGACATCATACAGGTCACACGATTTTATCTCTGTCAGACGACCAGCCAATTCGGAAGCAGCTTCCCTATCGGCTACTGGAGAAATCCCCAGACTCTTGGCGGCTTTAAGCTGCACGGCATTCAAATCATTAAAACTCCGTTTATAACTGATGACACCCCGTATATTATGCGGATTATTCATTTTCATAGACATGTCTTTTTCTTTGCATCCCGCTGCAAGCAAAGAACATAGACAAAGTCCACAAAAAGTATTCAATAAGATTTTCATTCTTCTTTTCTGCTTATCTAAAATCAACAATTATCATTCTCTTCATCGCATTATCCTTATAGATAGATTGTACGCCGACAACTTTTGCCTATCGCACAAATTGACGAAGAGATTAAAGCTTTATCTATTAACGTAAGCAAAAGTACGAATTATTCTTGAGATAGTATATCTTTGTAAAGAGGTGTTTAATTTAAAATATAAAAGTCTATGAATAGAGTATGTAAATTATTTGGTATTCGTTACCCTATTATACAAGGAGGAATGGTATGGTGCAGCGGATGGAAACTTGCTTCAGCAGTAAGCAATGCCGGTGGACTTGGTCTGATAGGTGCCGGCTCCATGCATCCCGAAACATTAAGAGAACATATCCAAAAATGTAAAAAAGCAACCGACAAGCCATTTGGAGTAAACATTCCTTTGATGTATCCTGAAATAGAGGCTGTTATGCAGTTGGTTGCCGACGAAGGGGTTCGTATTGTATTCACTTCTGCCGGCAATCCTAAGACTTGGACAGAATGGCTGCACCAACATCATATTACGGTAGCTCATGTCGTTTCTTCTACAAAATTTGCAGCAAAATGTGAAGAAGCCGGAGTAGACGCTATCGTGGCTGAAGGATTCGAAGCTGGAGGACATAACGGAAGAGAAGAAACCACCACATTGTGTCTCATTCCGGCAGTCCGGCAAATCTGTACAGTTCCTCTTATAGCAGCAGGTGGTATTGCTACAGGAGAAGGTATCTTGGCAGCCCAGTCATTGGGAGCAGATGGTGTACAGATTGGAACCCGATTCGCTCTTACAGAAGAAAGTTCGGCTCACTTTGCTTTTAAAGACCGATGTCTCTCCCTACACGAAGGGGATACCATATTGACACTAAAACATCTGTCACCTACCCGCCTTATCAAAAATGAGTTCTACTCTGAAATAGAGAAAATAGAACAACAGGGTGGTTCTATAGAAGAGCTAAAAGCATTATTAGGAAAAGGCAGAGCCAAACGGGGAATCTTTGAAGGAGATTTGAAAGAAGGAGAACTGGAGATCGGCCAGATTGCTTCACTGTTCCATCACATCCAGCCTGTAAAAGAAGTCATGAAGGAACTGATAGACGATTATAACTCAGCTTTACGGCATATGCAGGATCAGTTATGCTGGTAAACAGGTCTTCTATTTCCATTAATCTGAATTCTTTTCATCGACAATGCAGACACAAAAAATTGGTTTGCTCAATTCCAATTTATTTCATATTTTAGCAATGTAATCAAGAAATATAATCACTATGGATATCAAACAATACATTCAAGAGAATGAAAATCGTTTTTTAGAAGAGTTATTCAGCCTTATTCGCATTCCAAGCATCAGTGCCCTGCCACAGCACAAAGAAGATATGCTGGCATGTGCCGAACGTTGGAAACAGCTCCTGCTGGAGGCTGGAGCAGACGAAGCCATGATTATGCCTTCGAAAGGTAACCCATTGGTATATGCTGAGAAACGAGTAGACCCGAATGCACCTACTGTGCTGATTTATGCGCACTACGATGTAATGCCGGCCGAACCACTGGAACTTTGGAAGAGCCAACCTTTTGAACCGGAAGTACGCGACGGACATATTTGGGCGCGCGGAGCCGATGACGACAAAGGACAGGCAATGATTCAAGCCAAAGCCTTCGAATATGTAGTCCGGGAAGGATTATTGAAGCACAATGTAAAATTCATTTTCGAAGGAGAAGAGGAAATTGGCTCACCAAGTCTGAATGCATTCTTGAAAGAGCATAAAGAACTTCTTAAGGCAGATGTTATCCTTGTATCAGACACCAGTATGTTGGGAGCTGATTTACCCTCACTGACTACCGGACTACGCGGACTTGCTTATTGGGAAATAGAAGTTACAGGACCAAACCGTGACTTACATTCCGGACATTTTGGTGGAGCTGTAGCCAACCCTATCAATACATTATGCAGCATGCTGGCACAAATTATCGATGAAAACGGACGCATTACTATTCCACATTTCTACGACGATGTAGAAGAAGTTCCTGCTGCCGAAAGAGAGATGATTGCCAGCATTCCATTCGATGAAAGAAAATATATGGAAGCAATCGGTGTCAAGGCTTTGAAAGGAGAAAAAGGCTATTCTACACTGGAACGTAACAGTTGCCGTCCGTCTTTCGATGTATGTGGTATTTGGGGTGGATATACTGGCGAAGGCTCTAAAACTGTATTGCCTTCAAAAGCTTATGCGAAAGTATCGAGCCGTCTGGTGCCTCATCAGAATCATGAAAAGATTTCCCAATTGTTTATCGACTATATCAACCAGATTGCCCCCGATTATGTGCAGGTAAAAGTTACTCCGATGCATGGAGGTGAAGGATATGTATGTCCTATCACACTGCCGGCTTATCAGGCTGCAGAAAAAGGATTTACCGTTGCATTCGGGAAAAAGCCTCTTGCAGTCCGCCGTGGAGGAAGTATTCCTATCATCAGCGACTTTGAGCAAATCTTGGGAATAAAGACTGTCTTGATGGGATTCGGACTGGAAAGTGATGCTATTCACTCACCCAATGAAAACTTCTCACTTGATATTTTCCGCAAAGGAATCGAAGCAGTGGTAGAATTCCACAAAGAGTTTGATAAGATGTAATCAAAGTTCAAAACAAGAACGATAAAAAGGAATATTCAGTAAATACTACAAATCAGCCACCTAGTTCATTTGCAAAGCATCGTGAATCAGGTGGCTTTTTGTATCCTCTGTTATGTCCCGATTCCCTCTTGCGGTTAGGTGACTGGAATAATTGGAGCACTTGTTATATTGAACGGAAAAAGGCGATAAGACACACAAAAAACGTGACTTGAATCGATGGCTTATGATACTTGTATCGTTGCCCTTCGTGACTTGTATCGTATGCCATCGATTCAAGTCGCGTTTTTAGAAGCATTTTCTGAAAGCAAAAAACGGTATGAATGACATCTATTACTGACATTCATACCGTTTTTCTTCAGATACCGTTCCAGGCATTTGCAGAGAATTGAGCCTCAACTCCGCTTTCCAACTCATCGTTCAGGTTGTGAAAGAAATCAATACCTGTCAACTCTTCCAACTCGTCTACTGTAATTGCATAATTGGAAAGTTTCTCTTTACTACCATACGTTTTGCTCTGATCCAACCAAAAAGCAATAGCCTTGAAACGGTCTCCTTTTTTATTCAGTAAAGCCATAAAATAATACTTGGGTACCGGCTTTGTCTGATCTCCATCAATGTATGTCCAAATATGTTCCTTGCGGTCTATACTGGCACCTTTTACCACATACAGTGTATCACGGAACACATTACTTCGCCCCCAGTTTTGTACAGCTGCTTCCAGTTCACGCCATATTCCTGTATTGAAGCTGTTTTTCTGTGGACTCATATTGGTATAATAGAAAGTCTGTTCATTCGCTGTTTCAGAATACAACCGATCAGCCGATGCACAGAGATGTCCCCTGTCATATCCTTTCCGTCCAAAATCAGCTTGCACGCGCTGACTTGAAGCTCCCACCAAAGGATCGGGACCAAAAGGTTCGTCACTACGACCTACGGTAGTTTGCCCTGTTGTATTATAAAACTTAAAAGCTACCCAGCGTGCATGTTTTTTGTCTAAATCGTATTCCAAACTAAAGGTATTAACTTCTTGCCCTCCCACTGTAGTAGAATGGGAAACAAACTTATGATTGCCACTTGTTGCCAAGGCAGGGAGCTCTGCCGGGCCATTAGAGAAAGCAGAACCCGATGAAGGGTCATCGTTACTACAAGAGGTAAAAAGCAGGACAGACAACAGACTGCCCGTCAAGAATAGTCTTATTTTCATTCGTTTAATTTTTATGCTGTTTTGACACTGATGTACAACAAAGCACAACAGTTTTTATTTCTTTATGCAAAGAAAATAAAAAAGAGCGAAGAATCCCGCCTTTCCGACAAGATTCTTCGCTCCATTATATCAAGAACCAGATATGGTTATAATTATCAGTTCATAGTATGTGAACCTAATCCGCTTACATCGTCTTTAGAAGTAGCTTCCCACTCATCTGCATTGTAAGTAGCAGAAGGTCCAGTTACACTTGATTTACGACGATATGTCATATCCTTTGCAAAGTCGTCAGATCCACCATTAAATACACCAAATACATCTATCAATTCACCATTCTTAAACAACCCCACAGGATCATTTCCACTGAAATTGACAGCTGGACAACTTACAGCATCACCAGTATATAGTTTTGCTTGTGAATTCTTTAGAACAATCACTGATTTAGCAGGAATTGAACCAGATAAATCCTCTTTATTATTCTCACCCCACTCACCTGCTCCATTGGTCTGCAAAGACAAAGTATAACCAGACAAATCTATAGCCTGATCAGTCGGATTATAAATTTCTATATATTTATTATAACTACTTCCTTCTACATATTCAGAAATAAACAAATCTCCTGTTCCAGGCTCTGGTTCTGTACCACCACCATTTTCTACAGCAGCAACTTTCACATTCTTCACTTCCCATGTTGCCGCTGTTTCGCTAGAACTGGTGTATTTGAAAGCCAATTGTACTTTCTTTCCTGCATACTTATTCAAATCAACATCACCAGAAGCAACAAAATCCCAGCCATCACTTTCGGGATATGTAATCGTCAACGGTTCCCAGTTATTCATTCCAGCTTCTGTAGCTACAACAGTAAGATACTGAGAAGCTTTTCCTTTAGCAAAATTAATTGCCTGATCGAAAGTAAGCACAGCCTTATCCACACCTGTCAAATTAATAACAGGAGAAGTCAACCAACTTTCAGTTACATTATTAGTACCATTGACATATGCACTGGCTTTCATATATTTGTAAGAAGCATCGTGCTTCCATACAAAGCTCAAAGAACCAATTTCCTTATTATCAATTATAAATTTACCAAGACCTGATTCAAAACTTTCTACATAAGGAGCATCTTTAGTTACAGTAACCTCTTCCTCTGGAGTCGGCACATTGCCACTACCATCGCTATAAACCTGTACATCATTTACCTCCCAAGTCGGAGCACCTTCTGTTGTACTAACATATTTGAATCCAACTTGAACTTCTTTACCTGCATATTTACTCAAGTCAATATTTCCAGAAGAAACCATAGTCCATGACTCACCACTACTATAGTTCGGGATAGTCAATTGTTCCCATGCCTCTTTTCCTGCTTCGGTAGCCCACAAAGTCAGTTCTTTTGTTTTATCTACACCAAACTTATGTGCATGCTTGAAAACCAAAGTAGCCTTTGTTGCATCAGACAAATTGATTGCCGGCGAAATCAGCCAACTTTCAGAAGCCTTGTTTGAACCACCCACATAAGCACTCGCTTTCATATACGGAGGATTAGTCTGATACTGTTCCCATTTCCATACATAAGAAGAACCTTCTGGAAGAGTTACATTTTTAATAGTAAAGTCACCTTCATTTGCAGTAAATTTCTCTTCAAAAATCAAGTTACCTTCCGGAGTTTCTCCTTCACCACCTTCTTCTTCTCCAATTTCTTCTCCTTTAAAGACTCCGGCAGAAACTTCTTTCAACCCAGCAGCACTAAAGTAAGAAGTAAGAGTACCCTGCAAAATCACAGGCTGCTTCAAGTTGTCAGCATGATCCACCAGATTCAATGCTGTACGAATTGCTCCAAACGGCAACTGAACAATCACACAATTCTTTGCTTTCTGTTCATCTGGAGTATCAGCAATCATCAAGTTTGAACTAGTAGAAAACGGTGCAGCAAAATTAGCAGTAAAAGGATCTACGTTAGTTTCCATTACACCTACGATGTATCCTTGTACCCAAGCCACAGAACCATCCTGCTTCATTTGAGCAGTAGCTACATTATACGGATCTTCCTTGGTTCCTGTTCCTACAAGATCCACATCGTCCGGAGATTTAATTTCATATGGTGCAGGCACATCGCTACAAGAAGTCATCAATGCAGCAGCTCCAAACAGCGTAAAAAACAGTGCGCTAAAAATCTTTTTCATAATCAATATGTATTTGTTTTGTTAATTATTTCTTTTTACTTCTTCTCCCGATCTTAAAGTCAGCTGCCAGGTATTACCATAGCGACTCAGCAGACCTGTTACATTCAACTTACCCTGAGGCAATACATCGTTTGCGAAATTAGCATATGTACTGGTACGAACCACAAGTTTAGTTCCATCTTCAAATACCAGATTCTGTTCAATTGCAGACTGTGATCCACCTTTATCTTCTGCATAAAGTTCTTCTCCATCTGCATTTTCAAACGAAACATCATTCATGTTCACCAGAATAGGAGCTTCTGCCTTATCCCATGAAGACAAATCAGCTGCAGTCAGAGTCTTAGGCTCCAGTTCCGGATAAAAAAGATTAGGTTCACCAAGCAGACGAACGTGCTCTTCCCACATATAACCCGGCATTCTGCCAACCTTACCATTATATACGGAACCAAGCTGTCCCAATTCTCCATATCCTCCGATATAAAGTCCTTCACAGTCAATAATCATTTTCTGACCAACCGGACAAGTAGCATACAAACCGGTATTATTAATACCAATTACGATTATACCACTCTCATCAGCAATCATCAACTGCTTATAAATATTTCCGCTTTCGTCATCACCTACAATGACTCCCTCAATACGTGTTTCTTCTGTAATCTGCTGCAAGCCATTGGCAGATATCACCGAAGCATACTTTTTCTTCAGATTGGCAATAGAGATTGTCCGTCCGTCTTTTATATTATTGTTTCCATAGGCATTGCCTGTTACAGGTACATCAAAATCGTCCATACAAGAAACCAATCCTGAAGTAAACAGAACCATGCAGGCAGCCAAAATTAACGTTATCTTTTTCATATCTTCTTGTTTGATTTTATACTCTTACCTTTCTCTTCATCAGAATCTGAATCCAACATTCAGGAATGCATTGAACGGGAAAGCATAATAGTATTTTGAGTTTTTAGAGAAAACATATACACGTTCTGAACCATCTTCGTAGCTATCGTCACGATTTTGTTCGTAACCACCCGTACGCAGATTAGTATTGTTCAGAATATTGTTCAAACTTAGATTAATGCTCAAGCTCTTACCATCACGCAGACGAATAAATTTACCTATAGAAGCATCCAGCATAAAGCCACCGTCCAACTCTTCCTGTTCCGGTACAGATACTCCCACCAAGTTTCCATTGGCATCTACAGTACCATCGCTATACTTGGTCAGTACACTTTCCAAGCGGCGATAAGTAGAGAAATCAAGATATACACGATGATAATAGTTTCCTGTCAGATTAAAGAACCATCCTTTGATGTTATAATCCAATCCCAAGCTATATGCAGAAAGAGGAGTACCACTCAAACGCATACCTTTTGCATATACACGGTCTACATTCGATTCGCTTTCACTTTCATATGTACGAACCGCATCCGGATTATTGATGTATTTAGCTTCCGACCATGTAGCGATACCAGTCAACGACAAGTTAGAAGTCAGTTTCACGGTAGCTGCAGCCTCTATTCCATAATGTTCTTTTTCAATACCATTCATAGAAAGATAAGTGAAACGTGATTCATTATCATTGTAGAAAGCATCCATCTCTACCTGATTGCTGAAGCGCATATAGTAACCGGTAATACGACCGTTCACTACAGAACCGGTAAAGTTGTAACTCAATTCACCTCCAAAAATACGTTCAGTCTTCAGATCTTTTACAAAGTCATTTTTAATACGTGGAGCAATGAAAGCATTGTAAGCAAGTGGAGCACGATCTTCGTAGCTGGCATTCAATGAAATAGAATGATTTCCGTTGAAGTCATAACGGATACCTGCCTTCACAGCACCTTCCAGGAACTTGGCAGTACCACTGCTTCCTTTTGATTTCAAAGGAGCACGTCCATTACGCATATTACCATAACGGAACATCTGTGTAGAACCGATTTTACCACTTACAAAATAATTCAGTCCTGCATCTTTTCCTTCATAACGCAACCAAGCGCTTTCCTTATATACATGAATATCGTAATCGTATCCGAAACGGTCGCCTTCTCCAATTCTACGGTTCGGATTATCCAAATCATTCTGAATGATAGAAGAACCGTATCCATAATCACGAACAGAGAACTTGTCGATATCGGTATAAGTAGTTGCTCCCAACAAATCTTTCATTGTTTTATAATGCATACCTTTTGTTGCATTGAAAGCGATACCAGCCGAATACTTATGATTCTTGTCCAAAGAATGATTGAATACAGAACTCAAGTTGAAAGCCAGCTGGTCGTTGTGCAATTCTTCCTGGTAATACAAAGCATCCTTACCGGTAGCATTTGCCTTCTGATTGGCAAGATACAGCATATCCCAGTCTATCTGGCGATAAGATTCATTATTCATCCATAAATCAGTTACCCGATTAAACTGATCCAGTTCATCTGCAGTAGGAACACTGTTCCAGACATTAAAGATAGAACTTGGTAACTTCTTGTAATAATCCGGTCTTGGATCGGCTGCATTACCTCCCCATCCCAAGGCACTCTTGCCATAAGAACTATACTTAAATCCGGCACTGGTTACCAACTTCATATCCTTGTTAATATCAAAGTCCCAGGTAGCAATAGCCGACGGCTCATACGAATTTACCACACGTGCATTACGTTTCTCGCCGTTCTGATATCCCCAGTTAGGATTATAATAGTGGCTGTTTGCCAAATAATAAGCTTCTTCTGTAGAAGCCCCCTGCTGTCCTCTTTCTGTAGGTGCTCCCCAGGTTGCGAGAGACAAGCTATGACGTTCGTTAAATACCTTCTGTGCAGCCAGGAAATAGCTGAAAGAATTATAAAAAGTACCGGCAATATTGCCTTCTTCCGCCCATCTGTAACCAAACGAGCCGGTAAAAGCCCATCCATTGTTCATCAAGCCTGTAGAATAGGTATACATGGCTCTTGCTACATAACTACGGTTGCAGGCAGAGAAGACCAGCTTCGATCCTGGTGCATACTGGCTGGCACGCATATTGATATTAGAAGAACCACCCACTGCACCAAAAGTAAAGTTATTGGTTTCAAATGGGCTGATACCTTCCTTGTTACGGGTGGCATCATTCAAGCCTCCAATCAATCCGTAACTGAAACGTCCCGTTTCTACATCATTAAATTGCACTCCATTAAAAAAGACTTCACTGTACTGCGAATCAAGCCCTCTTACCCTAAAACGCATCGGGCTGAACAAATAGCCTACATTCGACAGATACACGTCATTGTTCGAAGTGACCAATGCATAATTGCTTTGAGCCACATCATCATCTTCGTTCAGTTGGGATTCTGTAAATGTAAATGAAGTATTATCTTCAAGTACATTCTTTTTTACCTTATTCTGGGCTATCAAAGCTGGAGTAAGGCAAAAAAGCACACTCATAAGTCCGAGCTCTTTTTTCATACTTTTTATCGTTAATTTTAAACACTTTTCACCTTAATGTATTAAGGTATCATTACAAAGTAAATAAAAAAAGCCGAATTTGAATAATTTTTGCCAAAAAAAACATGGGGAAACAGTATATTTTCTACTTATTTTTTAGATATTTGTCATTGGACTGTAATAACATGATAAATTAAAAGCTCAAAACAATGAAAAGACATCTATTATTCGCACTGATGACATTCTTATTTGTCACAGTTTATTCACAGGAAAAAAAGTATGCCCTATATGGAGTAGGCTTTTATAATTTGGAAAATCTATTCGACACCTCACATGATGAAGGGAAGAACGACTACGAATATTTGCCCGAAGGAAAAAACAAATGGGATGATTCCAAATACAAATCCAAACTGAAAAACATGTCCGAAGTACTAAGTTTATTAGCTACGGACAAACTTCCCATGGGTGCTGCAATTATCGGTGTTTCGGAAGTAGAAAACAGAAGAGTGCTGGAAGACCTTATAGCACAACCGGCTCTTGCAGACAGAGGATATGAAATTATCCATTACGAAGGAGTAGACGTAAGAGGTGTAGACTGTGCTTTCCTTTATAACCCCAAACTCTTTCAAGTAGAAACAAGCAGACTTGTCCCCTACATTCCAGAAGACAATGACACTACTTACAAAACACGTGGATTCCTGATTGCAAGCGGAACAATGGGAGGAGATAAAATCGCCTTTATTGTAAACCATTGGCCTTCGAGAGCAGCCGCTTCTCCAGCCCGCGAAAGAGCCGGAGTTCAGGTACGTGCTCTAAAAGACTCGTTATTACTGAACAGCCCCGACATCAAAGTCGTAATTATGGGTGATATGAACGACGATCCTATGGACAAAAGTATGTCTGTAGCGCTAGGAGCTAAAAGAAAAGCGAAAGAAACCGGTAAGACAGATTTGTTCAACCCATGGTGGGATACTTTGAAAAAAGGATACGGTACTCTGATGTATCAAGGCAAATGGAACCTGTTCGACCAGATAGTATTTACAGGCAATATGTTAAACCCGGACAGAAAAACTCTGACTTATTACAAACATGAGATTTTCAAACGTGACTTCATGTTCCAGACTGAAGGCAGATACAAAGGTTACCCCAAACGTACACACGCCGGTGGAGTATGGCTCAACGGATATAGCGACCATCTTCCTGCTGTAGTTTATTTTATCAAAGAAGTACAATAATACCCTGACTTATGAAGAATTCATTGCATTTTTTCAAGGCAACCTTATTTGTCCTTGTGGCACTCTTCACCTCTTGTAGTGAAAGAGATATCCCAGAAGAGTTGCTGAACAACGAACAGAATACATCCCAACCGGTTTATTTAGATTTAAAAGAAAATCTTCCGGCTGATAATGCAGGCTTCCTGTTGCATATCCGCACAGAACAATCGTGGACAATAGAAGTAGACCAAGACTGGTGTACTTTATTAAGATACTCTGGTAACGGAAATGCATCGGTAATGGGTAGTGTAAGCAAAAATACTACCGACCAAATGCGTTCTGCACTCATCACTGTACGTATAGCCGGTATTTCTTATCCGCTTACCATACAACAGAATGCAGGCGAAGAAGGAGAAGGAGGATCGACCACTCCAGAAAATCCGAACGGATATGCAAAAAGAATAGAAGTTCCGGCTCTGAAAGGAGGAGACATGAATCTGTTCATCACGCATACTACACAGTATAACGGAAAAGAAGTGATTACTTACAGCTACGAATGGGATTGTGCAAAGAAGCACTCACGTTGGGTAGCCTTTACATTCAGTACAGCTACTCCAGACAATGATGCGGGAAGAAATGATTCATTCAGAGACGACCCGAAAATCCCCTCACAATATCAGACGCACGACAGCGACTATAAAGGCAGTGGATACAGCCGCGGACACTTATGTGCTTCTTCAGACCGTCAGTATTCTATAGAAGCCAACAAACAGACATTCTATTTCTCTAACATGAGTCCTCAGATTCAAAACGGATTCAACGGAGGCATCTGGATGAACCTGGAACAGAAAGTCCAGCAGTGGGGAAAAATCTCAGTTTCATCGGATACGCTATACGTAGTAAAGGGAGGAACCATTCAGGACAATCAGATTATAGAATATATAGGCAACAATGTTCCTGTACCCAAATACTATTTTATGGCTATCTTATCGCTTAAAGGCGGAAGTTATCAGGCTATTGGTTTCTGGTTGGAACATAAGGCTTATAGCAATAACAATTACAAGCAGTATGCTCTTTCAATTGACGAGTTGGAGCAGAAAACCGGAATTGATTTCTTTGCCAACTTGCCCGATAATATAGAGACAACTGTAGAAAGTAAATATACAGAAAGTGCCTGGAGCTGGTAAGGATTATCCAACCGGGCAAAAATAAAACCATTCATCAGAAAGGCTGTCTTAAATAAAATTTATATTAAGACGGCCTTTTTTGTATCCGAACATTCCACTCTTGCAAGACGGACGGAAAATATTGGAGCTTGAAACCGGCAATCTCTTGACAAATATATCACACAACAAGAATAAACAGGTAGCGATAAGCATCGGAGTCTTTAATCGCCGTCGTTGATTATAGAGCCGCCGTTGTCGGCTGTACAGCCAACGACGGCGTTTGTGCAGCCGACGTCGCCGAATTGAACAAATGAATAGATCTCCAGATTTATATCTATGCCAATGAGCGTCTTTCCTACAGACAATTCAGACAACTAAGACTCTACAGCTTAATCTGAAATAAAAACAAAAAACAGAGACCATCTCAAGTCCATATTGAGACAATCTCTGTTCACTTGTATCTTACAACAATAAAACTCCGTTTTTACCGCAAGCGAAGAATCTCTCCTACTTTAGGTGCCGGAGATTCCGGTTTCATGTTATTCATCTTATACAGACGTGACAAACGGACACCGAATTTCTGAGAGATAGAATACATGGAATCGCCCGGACGTACTGTATAGCAAATATGATCTTTGGTAGCACGATAGCGTTTTTTCTCCAAATAAACAATCTCACCGCCCTGGAATTTATAATTTTTCGGCAACTCATTGTATTTGCGGATTTTTCTTTTGCTGATTCCCATTTCTTTGGACAATGATTCAAAAGTATCTCCCCTGCGTGCTATGATATACAAAAGTTCATTAGCCAAATAAGGCTGATGCGGATTCGGAAAATCTTCTGCCCATTTCAGTCCTCCTTTCCGGTCGTACTGATCCAGTTCATACAGCTCGATAATATTTATCAGACGGTCTGCGTAACGAGGGTCGGTAGCATAACCTGCTTTTTTCAGCCCTCTGGCCCACCCCTTGTAATCGGTAATTTTCAAGCGGAACAGAAAAGCATACCGGGCTCCTGTACGCAAAAACTTGGAATGGTCTTCGTACGAATCGCGCGGATGCTTATAGGCACGGAAACATTCGTTCCGCGCATCATCATCATGACGCACCGTACGTCCTTCCCAGCGACTGCCACATTTAATTCCAAAGTGATTGTTCGATTTCCGTGCCAGCGTACTTCTGCCGGCCCCCGACTCCAGCAATCCCTGTGCCAGCGTAATACTGGCAGGGATGTGGTAACGCTCCATTTCTTCGACCGCTATCTTTCTGTATTTCTTGATATAATCTTCATATGCCTGATTACGACGCTGGGCAGGCAGCATGGCTACCACACACGATACAAGCAGCAGGAAAAATCCCCTTTTACATATATTCATTTATTCTGACTTTTAAATTATTTCTGACAAGCAAAGATAAACTATTGAATGAATAAAACAAAATACAAGCCGAAATCTACTTATTTTTTATACATTTGTACAAATACTAAAAAGAAACACCATGAAAGAACTGAAAATTGAAATTGGCATTCGTGCTTTCCGTTATGAAGAGCTGGAAGAATTGGACCGGAAACTGATTGATGCAGCCAAAGAGGCTACCAATCGCAGTTATGCTCCCTATTCACATTTCTCAGTAGGAGCAGCTGCCTTGCTGGCCAATGGAACTATTGTAACTGGAAGCAATCAGGAAAATGCAGCCTATCCTTCGGGTACTTGTGCCGAACGTACTACTTTATTTTACGCCAATTCTCAATACCCCGATCAGCCCGTCATGACTCTTGCCATTGCTGCACGTAGCGAATCCGGTTATTTAGAATCTCCAATTCCTCCTTGCGGTGCCTGCCGTCAGGTCTTGCTCGAAACCGAACAGCGATACCAACAACCTATGCGTATCCTGCTTTATAGCCTAAACGATATTTATGTAATAGAAGGGACCAAAGATTTGCTTCCTTTATCGTTTGGCAAAGATTTTCTTGAAACAAAATAACAGACTTCCAGCCGAAAGAACCCGGACTTTACTTTCCTCTTCCGGCATAAGCCTCACGGACAAATTTACCACAGATCTATAAAAAAGAAGCCTCTCTACTTTCAGGGATTTTCCCAAAGCAGAAAGGCTTCTTTATCAGTTTATATAAGTATATTATTTATCACCATACATACGGGCACGCATTTCCTTGATATGATCGGAAGTAATATACTCGTCATACTCCATCATCTTATCGATGATTCCATTCGGAGTCAATTCAATAATACGGTTCGCAACGGTTTCAATAAATTCATGGTCGTGTGAAGAGAACAACACATTACCCTTATAAGTCTTCAGGTTATTGTTGAAGGCCTGAATAGATTCCAAATCCAAGTGGTTGGTAGGAGTATCCAGAATCAGACAGTTTGCATTTTTGAGCTGCATTCTGGCAATCATACAACGCATCTTTTCACCTCCGGAAAGCACATCCACTTTCTTCAGCACCTCTTCGCCAGAGAACAACATACGTCCCAGGAATCCTTTCATATACACTTCGTTACCTTCTCCATACTGACTCAGCCAGTCTACAAGATTCAAATCGCAGTTAAAGTAATCAGTATTATCCAAAGGCAGATAAGCTGTAGTGATTGTCACTCCCCAGTTGTAATGTCCGGCCTGTGCCTTACGGTTGCCGTTGATAATCTCAAACAAAGCAGTCATTGCACGAGGGTCGCGGCTCAGGAATACGATTTTATCTCCCTTCTCTACATTGAAGTTCACATCATTGAACAGAACTACACCATCTTCTGTTTCTGCACGCAATCCAGACACTTCCAGAATCTGATTACCCGGTTCGCGATCCATAGTAAAGATGATACCCGGATACTTACGTGAAGAAGGTTTGATTTCATCCACATTAAGTTTCTCCAGCATCTTTTTACGGCTGGTAGTCTGTTTTGATTTTGCCACATTGGCAGAGAAACGACGGATAAATTCTTCCAGTTCTTTTCGTTTTTCCTCAGCTTTTGCTTTCTGGTTCTGCTGCTGACGAAGTGCCAACTGACTGGATTCATACCAGAAGCTATAGTTACCGGCAAAAAGATTCACTTTTCCAAAGTCAATATCTACTGTATGTGTACATACCGAGTCGAGGAAGTGACGGTCGTGACTGACTACCAACACGGTGTGTTCGAAATTCGACAGATACTCTTCCAGCCAGGTCACAGTATCCATATCCAGGTCATTCGTCGGCTCGTCGAGCAACAAGTTATCCGGATTACCAAACAAAGCCTGTGCCAGCATGACACGTACCTTTTCCTTACCGCTCAGGTCACCCATCAGCGTATAATGTTTATCCTCTTTTATTCCCAATCCGCTCAGCAAGATAGCCGCATCGCTTTCTGCATTCCAGCCTT
Organism: Phocaeicola sp. HCN-40430; assembly: GCF_037890285.1. Taxonomy (NCBI): domain Bacteria; kingdom Pseudomonadati; phylum Bacteroidota; class Bacteroidia; order Bacteroidales; family Bacteroidaceae; genus Phocaeicola; species Phocaeicola sp. HCN-40430. The sequence goes on along the minus strand of NZ_JBBKBS010000028.1, from coordinate 17,522 downwards.
CCAACTCTGCAAACTTTTCTTCCAGTTCTGCAGCCTTGATACCGTCTTCATCTGTAAAATCTTCTTTGGCATACAAAGCCTCACGCTGCTTCATGATGTCCCACAACACTGTATGTCCCATCAGTACTGTATCGAGCACTGTATGTGCATCAAACTTAAAGTGGTCCTGACTCAAAACCGAAAGACGTTCTCCCGGACCCAAAGTCACACTACCCTTGGTTGGGTCCAACTCACCCGAAATCACTTTCAGAAAAGTTGACTTACCTGCACCGTTCGCACCAATGATGCCATAAATATTACCGTTTGTAAATTTCAGATTTACATCGTTATACAACACTCTTTTACCGAATTGTACGGCTACATTTGAGACTGTAATCATTTCTTTTATACCTATTTTATGTTATTTCTTTTCTTTTGGCATTGCAAAGGTACGGAATAAAAATGAGAAAAGCATACCCTACAGACACAAAGGTGAATAAAGATGTGCCAGTGTGGCAGATTTTTCGTACTTTTGCAGGCCATTTCCACATTTCTGCCGTTTAGGCATGATATTTGTAAGGGAATAGAAAACAATAAATAATTATTTGCATATAAAAAAACAATATAACAATATGAGTACAAAAGAAAATCAGAACTCACAGGAAGAAGTATTGAAGAACCAAGAGGACAATGCTGCTGAAAATTCAGAGAACACTCAAACGGAAGAGACTGCACAAGAACAGCCTCAAGAAGAATTGACAGCCGAAGAAAAACTGGCTAAAGAGCTGGAAGCAGCACAGCAAACCATTGAAGAACAGAAAGACAAATATCTGCGTTTGTCTGCCGAATTCGACAACTACCGTAAACGCACCATGAAAGAAAAAGCCGAACTCATCAAAAACGGAGGAGAAAAGGCTATCAGTGCAGTACTTCCTATATTGGACGACTTGGAACGTGCATTACAGAATATGCAGAAATCGGAAAACGTACAAGCTATGTACGAAGGAATTGACTTGATCTATCAGAAATTCCTGAAAGGACTGGCACAGGAAGGTTTACAGAAAATGGAACCTGTAGGTGAAGTTTTCGATACTGATTTCCATGAAGCTATCGCATTGGTTCCATCACCGGACGAAGCACAGAAAGGCAAAGTATTGGACTGTGTACAGACAGGATACAAATTGAATGATAAAGTAATTCGTCACGCAAAAGTGGTAGTAGCACAATAATAAACCAAGACTTCTTTCAAATGGCAAAAAGAGATTATTATGAAGTGCTTGGAGTTGATAAATCAGCTTCAGCAGACCAGATAAAGAAAGCGTATCGCAAAAAAGCAATCCAATATCACCCCGACAAGAATCCGGGGGATAAAGAGGCTGAGGAAAAGTTTAAAGAAGCAGCCGAAGCATATGAAGTATTAAGTAATCCGGACAAACGTGCCCGTTACGATCAGTTTGGTCATGCAGGAGTAGACGGAGCTGCCGGAGCTGGTGGATTTGGAGGCTTCAGCGGACAAGGCATGTCAATGGACGACATTTTCTCTATGTTTGGTGATATTTTCGGCGGACATAGTGGATTTGGTGGATTTGGCGGTGGAGGCGGACAAAGTCGCCAGCGTAAATTCAGAGGTTCCGATCTGCGCGTAAAAGTAAAACTGAATTTGAAAGAAATTTCTACTGGTGTAGAAAAGAAATTCAAACTGAAGAAATATGTTCAATGTACTCATTGTCATGGTACAGGTGCAGAAGGCGAAGGAGGAACAGAAACTTGTCCTACATGTCATGGAACAGGTAGTGTAACCCGCACTCAGCAGAGCATCTTCGGTATGATGCAAACACAGACTGTATGTCCTCAGTGTGGCGGTGAAGGAAAAATCATCAAAAACAAATGTAAGGAATGCGATGGTGAAGGAATTACTTACGGTGAAGAAGTTGTAACCGTAAAAATTCCTGCAGGTGTAGCCGAAGGTATGCAACTGACTATGAACGGTAAAGGTAATGCCGGCAAGCATAACGGAGTGCCGGGTGATCTTCTGATACAAATAGAGGAAGAAAAACATCCCGAACTGATTCGTGACGAGAGTGATCTGATTTATAACTTATTGCTAAGTGTTCCGACTGCTGCTTTGGGAGGTACAGTAGAAATTCCAACCATCGACGGTAAAGCTAAAATCAAAATCGAACCGGGTACACAGCCGGGCAAAGTATTGCGCTTACGCGGTAAAGGATTGCCAAACATCAACAGTTATGGCTACAACACCGGCACAGGAGATTTATTGGTCAACGTAAGTGTATATATTCCGGAAACTCTGACTAAGGAAGAAAGACAGGCTTTGGAAAAATGGCAAGAATCGGAAAGTTTCGCACCAAATACCAGCTTGAAGGAAAAAATATTCAAGAAATTCAGAAGTTTGTTTGATTAAAACTCTTCTCTCATTTTGAAGACTGCTTCATAGCCTCTAAGGCCATGAGGCAGTTTTTTTATATTCTTTATATTTCAAATTATATAGTATTCAGAACTATTTATTGGCACACAAAAACCAATCTTCAATCTCATATTCCCTCATTTATTCCCGGCTTGTGATTTCAGAAGATACAACAATATCATTGAGGAAATTATTGTATATAGAATTGCTATTCCATGCACCAGTTTATACAATGCAATACTATTTGATACTTCATCTATGGTAAAGGTTAAAGTAGAAGTGATAGGCCAAGCATCAACTTGATAATATATTATATCCAATGAGTTTACATAATTATAACATAAAAAAAAGAATGTTATGCCCGATATTCCCAACCAACCCCATAAGATAGTTTTAATAAGTTTTGCCTTTTTCATATTCACAAATATTGATGAGGTTAAATATAGAAAACAATTTTCATCCTCACAACCGATTGTACCGAGAATATACATTTCATCAAATATTATCTACATAACTTAAAAACTAACATCATTTCATATTGAATTTCTTTTCTACAGAGAATATAACATACCAATATTATACCGATATTTGCACCACATTTATATTAGATTCAAAAACAACATCATGAATTACTCTGAAACCCTTACTTATTTATACAATAGCGCACCACTCTTTCAACATATCGGGAAAGATGCATACAAAGAAGGTTTAACCAATACTCATCTGTTGGATGAATACTTTGGACACCCACACCATAAATTCCGTACCATACATGTAGCCGGAACAAATGGAAAGGGATCGTGTTCGCATACGATAGCTGCTGTATTGCAAGCTGCCGGATACAAAACCGGACTATATACATCTCCTCATCTGATTGATTTCAGAGAACGTATCCGAGTGGACGGACAGCCTATTTCACAAGAATTTGTTGTTGATTTTGTGGAGCAGCACCGTGCTTTCTTCGAGCCACTTCACCCCTCTTTCTTCGAACTGACTACAGCCATGGCTTTCTTATATTTTGCACAGGAAGAAGTAGATATCGCTGTTATTGAAGTAGGATTAGGAGGAAGGCTGGACTGTACCAATATCATTCATCCAGACCTTTGCGTAATAACAAACATAAGCTTCGACCATGTTCAATTCTTAGGAGATACACTTGCTAAGATTGCAACAGAAAAAGCAGGTATTATAAAACCGCAAATACCGGTTGTAATTGGTGAAACAACCCCAGAAACCAAACCTGTATTTCAGCAACAAGCCGTAGAAATGCAGGCCCCTATCCACTTTGCGGAAGAAGAACATTTTGTGCAACAGAGAGAATACACACAAGAAGGATATTGCCTCTATCAGACCACAAACTACTCCAACCTAATAGGAGAACTGGGGGGATTTTGTCAAGAAAAAAACACAAATACCATTTTGTCTGCTTTACACTGCCTAAAACAAGCCGGATATCATATCGATGAAAGCCATATACGAAAAGGATTTTCCAATGTATGCAAACTGACCGGACTGATGGGACGCTGGCAGCGTCTGGAAGAACATCCTGCATTAATCTGCGACACCGGACACAATGTAGGAGGAATAAGTTACATCGTCCAGCAACTGGCTATACAGAAATACAACAAGCTCCACATGATTATCGGGATGGTAAACGACAAGGACATCAGCGGTGTTCTGAAGCTACTCCCTTCTGATGCAGCCTATTATTTCACCCAGGCATCCGTACAGCGTGCCCTTCCTGCAGAAAAAGTAAAAGAACTGGCACAAACCTTCTCTCTTCATGGAGAAGCTTATCCGGATGTACAATCTGCATTAACCGCAGCAAAAGAGAAAGCAACAGCAGAAGACCTCATTTTCGTGGGAGGAAGCAGCTTTATAGTAGCCGATTTACTCAAAATGTATCACCCGCATCAATAAAGTACAAGATGTAAAAGTTCACAAATCCCCGTTAAGGTTTTCTTGGAAAAGTTTGGGGATTATAAAGAAAATTTTTTTATTTGCAGCCAAATTACAGGTCGTATAAACGAAAGATATTTTAAACCATGAATCACACATATTACAACGAGAACAACCTTTGTGGATTAAAGAAATCTGATTTCCAAAAAAATATCAATGGAAAAGACACAGACTTGTTCATCCTTACAAACGATAATGGAGCAGAAATAGCAGTTACCAACTATGGAGGAGCTATCCTTGCCATTATGATGCCCGACAAAAACGGGAATTATGCCAATGTAATACAAGGACATGATACCATCGAAAATGTGATCAATAGTCCAGAACCTTTCCTTAGTACCCTCATCGGACGCTATGGCAACCGTATTGCCAAAGGAAAATTCCAGTTGGCTGGCAAAGAATATACTCTCACCATCAACAACGGTCCCAACTCTCTTCATGGAGGGCCAACCGGCTTTCATGCACGTGTATGGGATGCAGAACAAACAAGCAAGCAAAGTGTAACACTACGTTATCTGTCCGAAGACGGAGAAGAAGGCTTCCCCGGCAATCTGAGCGTAACCGTAGTCTATACACTAACCAACCAGAACGAATTGGTTATCACCTATGCAGCAAATACAGACAAGATTACACTTGTCAATCTGACTCATCATGCATTCTTCAATCTGGCAGGAGTTGCAAATCCTACTCCTACAGTAGAGAACAATATTGTAACCATCAATGCGGATTTTTATACTCCTGTCGATGAAGTATCTATCCCTACAGGTGAAATTGCAACTGTAGAAAACACTCCTATGGATTTCCGTACTCCTCACACAATAGGAAGCCGTATCAACGATGCATTTGAGCAACTGAAATTTGGTGCCGGATACGATCATTGCTATGTATTAAACAAGAGAGAAGCCGGAAGCCTTACATTTGCAGCAGAATGTATTGAACCGGAAAGCGGTCGTACCTTGGAAGTATACACTACCGAACCAGGTGTACAACTCTATACAGCCAACTGGCACAATGGATTTACCGGATGGCATGGAGCAACGTTTCCTGCCCGCAGTGCTATATGTTTCGAAGCACAGCACTTCCCGGACACCCCAAACAAAGGACATTTTCCCTCTGCCGTACTGACTCCTGAAAACACTTATCATCAGACTACAGTCTACAAATTCGGCATCAAAAAGTAAATTAACCTTTTTATCAATTAATATAACCCTAAAATTATTATGTCAGAACAAAAGAAAAATTATGCATTGCCTATAGCAATGATGATTGCCCTTTTCGCGATGATTTCTTTCGTGACAGGGCTTACCAATCCATTAGGAGTAATTGTAAAACACCAATTCTCTGTAGCAAACTGGATGACTCAGCTGGGTAATGCAGCCAACTTTATTGCCTATGCATTCATGGGCTTGCCTGCAGGTATGATGCTGAAGAAAATCGGTTATAAAAAGACAGCTCTGGCTGCCGTTGCCGTAGGATTTATTGGTGTAGGTATCCAGTATTTGTCTGGAACCAGCACAAACGGATTTACCATCTACCTGATTGGTGCATTTGTTTCAGGTTTCTCTATGTGTATGCTGAACACCGTAGTAAACCCTATGTTGAACACATTGGCCGGTGGTGGAAAGAAAGGTAACCAGCTTATTCAGTTTGGTGGTTCTGTAAACTCTATCTCAGCTACTATCGTTCCGGTACTGGTAGGTTATCTGATGGGTGATGTAGCCAAAGCACAGATTAGTGATGCAGCTCCGGCTTTGTTTATTGCGATGGGTATCTTTGCGGTAGTATTTATTGTATTGGCAGTAATGAACTTGCCGGAACCATACGCAGAAAAGACTGAAAAGAAAGTAAAAGATGCACACAGCCCGATGTCATTCCGTCACTTCGTATTGGGTACCGTAGCCATCTTCCTTTATGTAGGTGTAGAAGTAGGTATTCCTAACTTCATGAACCTGTTCCTTACAACAGCCAGCGACGTAACCGAAGGTGCTGCAGGTATCGGTATCGATGCAGCTATGGCGGGTTCTATCGTAGGTACTTACTGGTTCCTTATGATGTGCGGCCGTTTGGTAGGAGGTATCCTGGGAGCTAAATATTCCAGCAAATCACAGATTATTTTCGTCAGCACTCTGGCTTTAGTTCTGTTGTTTATCGGTATGTTCAGCCCTACTACCGTTGAAGTTTCAATGCCGGTATTTAAATCAGACATCAGCTTTGGTATGACTACAGTACCTGTCAGCGTAATGTGCTTCGTACTTTGCGGATTGTGTACTTCTGTAATGTGGGGTGGAATCTTCAACCTGGCTGTAGAAGGCTTAGGTAAATATACTTCAATGGGATCGGGTATCTTCATGATTATGGTATGCGGTGGAGGTATTCTTCCTTTGATCCAAGGAGCTTTAGCAGATATCACCAGCAGCTATATGATGAGCTACTGGGTAATCGTTGCTGCTGTATGCTACATCTTATATTATGCAGCTATCGGAAGCAAGAATGTCAATAAAGATATTCCAGTTGAATAATCAATAAATCACATAAGACCATACTTGCTGCTGGCAAGTATGGTCTTTTATTATTAATCCTTAAAATATACCACGATGGACATAGAATTCGTAAGAGAACGTTTCATCAAACATTTTGACGGAACAACAGGGTCGGTATACGCATCTCCCGGACGTATCAACCTCATCGGTGAACACACAGACTATAACGGAGGATTTGTTTTCCCTGGAGCAGTAGACAAAGGTATAATTGCTGAAATAAAGCCTAACGGAACTGATAAGGTCCGCGCGTACTCTATCGACCTGAAAGATTACGTAGAATTTGGATTAAACGAAGAAGACGCTCCAAAGGCAAGTTGGGCACGCTATATATTCGGTGTATGCCGTGAAATGATTAAAAGAGGAGTAGATGTAAAAGGCTTCAATACTGCATTTGCAGGCGATGTTCCTCTGGGTGCCGGTATGTCTTCTTCAGCAGCCCTCGAATCAACTTATGCGTATGCGCTGAACGATTTGTTCGGAGACAATAAGATAGACAAATTCGAATTGGCAAAAGTAGGTCAGGCAACAGAACACAACTATTGCGGTGTGAAATGTGGTATCATGGACCAGTTTGCTTCAGTATTCGGAAAAGAAGGAAGTCTGATTCGTCTGGACTGCCGCTCTTTGGAATACCAGTACTTCCCGTTCAAACCGGAAGGCTACCGCCTGGTATTGGTTGACTCTGTAGTGAAACACGAACTGGCTTCTTCTGCATACAACAAACGTCGCCAAAGTTGCGAAACTGTGGTAGAAGCAATCAAGAAAAACCACCCGAACGTAGAATTCCTGCGTGACTGCAGCATGGATATGCTAAACGAAGTAAAGGCTCAGGTCAGCGAAGAAGACTACATGCGTGCAGAATATGTCATTGAAGAAATACAACGTGTACTCGATGTATGTGATGCACTTGAAAAAGGCGATTACGAAACCGTAGGACAGAAAATGTATGAAACCCATCAGGGTATGAGCAAACTGTACGAAGTAAGTTGCGAAGAACTCGATTTCTTGAACGATGTCGCTTTCGACTGCGGCGTAACAGGTTCACGCGTAATGGGTGGAGGATTTGGAGGCTGCACCATCAACCTCGTAAAGAACGAGCTTTATGAAACATTCATTACTACTGCAAAAGAACGCTTCAAAGAAAAATTCGGACGCAGCCCGAAAGTATATGATGTAACAATCAGCAACGGTTCACGCAAACTCTGCTAATACCGTTTGGATACAATCACACAAAAGCAGTTGCCTCATAGAGGCAGCTGCTTTTTTTATTCTTCACCCTAAATCCCCTCCCCTACGCCATACAATAAAAAGATTTTCCCGACAGCAAATTCATACAGACATCATACTAAAGAAATTCTATAGCCGACGGCGTCGGCTGTACAATCGCCGCCGTCGTTTTTACAGCCGATGTCGCCGATTACAGATCCAACGACGTTGATTATAACATCATATAGCTTCCCATATGCAACATGAGCATACTTATTAAGCTATTATTAACTTCTCCTCTCTTTTATCTCATTTTTAAGAAAATCCCGCAACTTAAAACATATTTATTCGTCCATATACAATAAAAAAAGCAACAATATCTATATCGAACTAACGGCAATCTGAGTTTATTTACGTATCTTTGCAAATAAATTAACATAGGAACAATGAAAAACGATAAAGCATTAATGAATCGTGCAGCGGATAATATTCGTATTCTCACTGCTGCAATGGTAGAAAAAGCAAAGTCTGGTCACCCCGGAGGTGCTATGGGCGGAGCTGACTTCATAAACGTACTGTACTCAGAGTTCTTGGTATACGATCCAGAAAATCCATTGTGGGAAGGACGCGATCGTTTCTTCCTCGATCCGGGACATATGTCGCCGATGCTGTATTCAGTCTTGTCTATGGCTGGAAAATACACAATGGAGGATTTGAAACAATTCCGCCAGTGGGGAAGCATTACCCCAGGACATCCGGAAGTAGACTTCATGCATGGCATTGAAAACACATCCGGCCCGCTCGGACAAGGACATACTTACGCTGTAGGTGCCGCTATCGCTGCCAAGTTCCTAAAAGCTCGTTTGGGTGACGTAATGAACCAAACAATTTATGCGTATATTTCCGACGGAGGTATTCAGGAAGAAATCTCACAAGGTGCCGGACGTATTGCCGGACATCTGGGATTGGACAACCTGATTATGTTCTACGACTCGAATGATATTCAGCTTTCTACAGAATGTGGAGATGTCACTACTGAAAACGTAGCACAGAAATACGAAGCATGGGGATGGAAAGTTTACACAATAGACGGAAATGATGTAGACCAGATTCGTGAAGCATTGACTGCAGCCAAAGCTGTAAGCGGACAACCGGTTCTGATTATCGGTAAGACAGTAATGGGTAAAGGCTGTCTGCGTGCAGACGGTAGCAGCTACGAACACGATTGCGGTACACACGGAGCTCCACTCGGTGGCGATGCTTACATCAACACCATCAAAAACCTGAATGGTGACTTGGAAAATCCATTCCAAATCTTCCCGGAAGTAGCAGAAATCTATGCTAAACGTCGTGAAGAGTTGAAAGCAATCGTTGCAGAACGATACGCTGCTAAAGCAGAATGGGCAAAAGCAAATCCGGAACTTGCAGCCAAAATGGATATGTGGTTTGCCGGTAAATTGCCGGAAATCAATTGGGATGCTATCCAGCAAAAAGCGAATGCAGCAACCCGTGTAGGTTCTGCTACCGTATTGGGAGTATTGGGAGAAAAGGTGGAAAACATGATTGTTTCTTCTGCCGACTTGTGTAACTCCGACAGAACAGACGGATTCCTGGCCAAGACTCATATTCTGAAAAAAGGTGACTTCAGCGGAGCTTTCCTTCAGGCAGGTGTATCCGAACTGACAATGGCTTGTTGCTGTATCGGTATCGCACTGCACGGAGGTGTAATTGCAGCCTGCGGTACATTCTTTGTATTCTCAGATTACATGAAGCCTGCACTTCGTATGGCAGCTTTGATGGAACTTCCTGTGAAGTTTATCTGGACACACGATGCATTCCGCGTAGGTGAAGACGGACCGACACACGAACCGGTAGAACAGGAAGCACAGGTACGTTTGCTCGAAAAACTGAAAAACCACAAGGGAAAGAACTCTATGCTGGTTCTTCGTCCGGCCGATGTGGAAGAAGCAACACAGGCATGGAAGTTGGCAATGGAGAATACATCCACTCCTACCGGATTGATCTTCTCTCGTCAGAATGTAAACAACCTGCCAGCTGGAACAGATTATAAGCAAGCAGCCAAAGGAGCTTATATCGTAGAAAGCGATGAAAATCCGGATGTAATCATGATTGCTTCTGGTTCTGAAGTTTCTACACTGATAGCCGGAGCCGAACTGCTGCGTAAGGATGGAGTAAAACTCCGTATTGTATCAGTCCCCTCGGAAGGTTTGTTCCGTAGCCAAAGCAAGGAATATCAGGAAAGCATCATCCCTACCGGAGCTAAAGTATTCGGTTTGACAGCTGGTCTTCCATTCAGTATGGAAAATCTGGTAGGTGCGAACGGTAAAGTTTGGGGTATGGAATCATTCGGTTACTCTGCTCCTTACAAAGTATTGGACGAAAAACTGGGCTTCACAGCCGAAAATGTATATAAACAAGTAAAAGCAATGCTCTAATGAAAACGATAGGTTTAGCATCAGATCACGCAGGTTTCGAACTGAAACAGTATGTAAAACAATGGCTGGAAGCCAAAGGATGGGAATATAAAGACTTTGGTACATATACCACCGACAGTTGCGACTATCCCGACTTTGCACATCCACTGGCTAAAGCTATAGAAGCTGGAGAATGTTACCCGGGAATTGCAATCTGTGGCAGCGGAGAAGGAATCAGCATGACTCTGAACAAGCATCAGGGTATACGTGCAGCACTTTGCTGGATGCCTGAAATAGCGCATATGACACGTCTGCACAACGATTCAAATGTATTGGTAATGCCAGGACGTTACATCGACTTCCAGACAGCCGACAAGATTATGACTGAATTCTTCAATACAGAATTCGATGGCGGACGCCACCAGGCACGTATTGACAAGATACCTGTAAAATAATCTATCTTAAAATACATAAAAAAGAGAAGCATTCTTATGCTTCTCTTTTTTTATCGTTATATTTGCGACAGAAAAATCAGAATATAACTACTACCATGAAAAAACTCTTATTTATTATTGCTTTATGCCTGCCACTGTTGGGCACAGCAAAAGAAAAGAAAGACAACAACGATCCTAAATATTTGTCTGGAGCAATTACCTTATCAGAAGGGAAAGTGACTTTCACTAAAGAATTCAAAGCTCCGGGTGTATCCAAAGAAAAACTATATGACCTGATGCTGGAATGGGCTAAAAACCGATTCAAACCAGAGGGCAATTTATATAGTCAGGTGGCTTATACAAACGAAGAAAAAGGTGATATCGCAGCTACAGCAGAAGAATACATGGTATTCTCTTCATCGGCCATATCATTAGACCGCACCCGTATTTATTACCAGTTTCTTATCAATGTTCAAAATGAAGTATGCAGTCTTACCATGACACGTATCCGCTACTGGTACGAAGAAAACCGTGACGGTGGAGAACGTTATTCGGCAGAAGAATGGATTACAGACGACATGGCATTGAACAAGAAAAAGACTAAACTTGCTCCTATCTGCGGCAAATTCAGAAGAGAAACCATCAATCTAAAAGATGCTTTGTTCGAATCGGTAGCTTCTGCATTAGGTAAGCAGTTGCTTAATAACAACAATACGGCAACTACAACTCCTATGATTCCATTGGTTCCGGCACAACCGGTCTTGAATACTTCAGAAGAATTGAAAGAAGTAACATTCGAACAGATACCTGCCAATTTCAATGATTTGATTGCCAACGGACGTCTGACTATCACAGCCGGTGAAGAGGAAATTGATATCAAAGCCGAAAACTGGGGAGGATTTGGAAAACTGTTCAGCAAAAACGTCACTTATACATTGATAGACCAAAGCCGTATTGCAGTCAGTGCACTGATGAAGCAAAGTGATACATACAAAATATCTCTTTACAGTACAGGAAATACACAACCTAGTGTAGTGATAGAGTGCAAGAAATCGATGGAGCAAAATATGTCGGCCGAAGAGTTGAAATCGCTGAACCAGTCTATCGATACTTCCAAACAATACACAATGTATATCGGTGAAATTACACGCATCTTGATGCGATAATTCAACAAGGAATCAATGATACGGAAACTAAAGATTGTCAAAAGTGCCATCTGCTGACAATCTTTAGTTTTCTTTTTGTCCTGAAATAAAAGAGAAAAGTTTATCTTTGCTCGCATGGAAAAATTCGACATACATATATTAGGATGCGGTTCGGCACTCCCCACAACCCGCCATCAGGCTACTTCACAGGTCATTAATATCCGGGAAAAACTATTCATGATAGACTGTGGAGAAGGAACACAAGTACAACTCAGACGGTCGCGCTTACGTTTCAATCGTCTGAATCACATTTTTATCTCCCACCTGCATGGCGACCACTGTTTCGGGCTCATCGGACTTATTTCTACATTCGGTATGCTGGAACGTACAGCCGACCTGCACATTCATTGCCATCCAGACCTGGAAAAACTGATGGCACCACAGTTGGATTTTTTCTGCAAAGGTATGACTTATCAAGTTTTTTTCCATCCTTTCAATCCTGGAGAACAAACGGTCATTTACGACGACCGCTCGGTATCAGTCGAAACAATTCCGTTACGCCATCGCATGCCAACATGTGGTTTTCTTTTTAAGGAAAAGCCTACTCCAAACCATATTATACGTGAAATGATTGACTTCTATCAGATACCAATCTGTATGATAAACCGGATAAAGAATGGAGAAGACTATGTAACCAACGACGGAACTGTTATTCCCAACTCCCGATTGACCATTCCTTCCGACCCTCCACGTATGTATGCTTATTGTTCGGATACGTGTTATCTTCCACGTATAGTTCCACAAATACAAGGCGTAGACCTGTTGTTTCATGAAGCAACTTTTGCCAATACGGAGGCGGTACGGGCCAAGCAAACCTTCCACTCTACGGCAGCACAAGCTGCATTAATCGCACGGGAAGCCCAAGTCAAGAAATTGCTTATAGGACATTTTTCTGCCAGATATGAAGATGAAAGTATACTGCTGAAAGAAGCTTCCGAAATTTTTCCTCACACAATGCTGGCCGAAGAGAATCTCAAAATTTCACTGTAGCGGAAAGCGTGTTAAAAAGGATGAAACAGATTAAACCAACTTTACCGTAAGAGTTCTAACGTAACAAAAGAAGAATCATGACCGACAAATATACCGAGAAGGAAATTATACTGAAACTTCAGGAGCCTGACCAGCAAAGGGAGGCTTTTGAGTGGATAGTTAATACCTACAAGGAACAGCTATATTATCAGATAAGGAGAATGGTGCTTTCACACGAAGATGCAGACGATTTATTACAGAATACATTTATCAAGGCATGGAATAATCTGGAATATTTCCGGGGAGAAGCCAAACTCTCAACCTGGCTTTATCGGATAGCCTTGAATGAATGTCTTAATTTTCTGAATAAACAACGGGCACAGAAACATTTATCCATTGAGGAATCGGAAGCAAACTTGCTGAACCAGCTGGAAAGTGACCCTTACTTTGATGGAGACCAAACACAGCTCTTGTTCGAGAAAGCCATACAGACTTTACCGGAAAAGCAACGTATTATTTTCCACCTGAAGTATTTTCAAGATATGAAATACAATGAAATTTCCGAAATAATGGGAACAAGTATCGGAGCTTTAAAAGCTTCGTATCATCATGCGGTAAAGAAAATAGAAGAATTTTTCAAACAAAATGATTAAACTTTTCCTTCAAATAACCATCTAATAAGAAAAGGAGGATAACATAATGAAAACAGACAGCGAATTGGCTAAGAAATACGGTAAGAAAATACCCTTCAAAACTCCGGAAGGATATTTCGACAACTTTACGGAGCAATTGATGAAGCAGCTTCCCGAAAAAGAGACTGTAGAAATGTCGGAAATCAGCATGTGGGAACGAGTAAAACCATGGGTATATATGGTTGCCATGTTTTGTGGACTGATGTTCAGTATCCGTGTCATCGTTGGAGAAAAACCGGAAAATAAAACTGATTATACGATAGAAAGTATATCCGAACTTCCAGATGAATATATTGAACCCCTCATGGAACAAACCATGATGGACGATTATACTCTTTATCAATATCTAACTGATGCAGATACTCCTATTTACCCATAAAAACATTAAAGACATGAAAAAAGGATGGTATATCATAGCACTCTTGTTATTTATTTGCACAAATAACATGCAGGCACAAAAAAGAAAGTGCTTATCTAAAGAAGAATTCCGTGCCAAACAAGAAGCATTTTTCGTTGAACAAAATATATTGACTCAAGAAGAAGACAAGCAGTTCTTTCCACTTTATTTTGAACTCCAAGATAAGAAGCACGCATATAATAAGAAGGCTTGGCAACTGATGAGACAGGGTAAGAACGAAAACTTGTCAGAAGAAGAGCAGATGAAAGTGATTGAAGATGTAATCAAAACTAAAATCGAAATCAATGAACTCGATTTAGAGTATGTCCATAAATACAAAGCTTTTCTTTCTGCTAAAAAAATATATCGCTTACAACGTGCAGAAATGCGTTTTCATAGAGAACTGCTGAAGCCCAATAAAAAGAGATAAACTTTATCTGAATAAAACAAAGCGACATCCGGTAACTCTTGTATACAAGAAATCTACCGGATGTCGCTTTTTATCTGTCTAAAGATGAGGATATATATTTTCTTTCACATCAGTTGGAGGGTTCATTCAACCACTGCATTAACAGATCTTTTATTTCCTTTTGAGTAGAATTATCAAAAGACACAATACGGGTAGTATGACTTCCATTAGGAAGTACGTAGACATGAATCTGTTGTTTTCCCTTCAACCATGTTACTCCTGAAGCAACCCAAGGATCAGCTCCTCCATAAATATAAATCATCTTCGGATCATGCTTAGTCAGATATTGTACCGTACGTTTATACAAGGAAGCATCAAATTTAATGTAAGACAACCCCTCCGGAAGCATTACCTTTCGCAAGTAGTTCTTTGATGTCTTCATACTTAAATACTTTTTAAACGGTCGGATATCATAAGCATAATAACCTAATTCACGCACAGCCTGTACATTGAAAGGCATATAAGGAGTTTCCTTTGAAAAATAGCCTGGCTCGCTAATTTCAATGAAATGATTGAACCAAGTAGTATCCGAAGCCTTCAAAGAAGGAATTTCTGTGAGAGGTGTTCCCCATTGCCATAAGGCAAAAGCATATTCTAGCACACAAAACTCATAGATTTCTTCTAAAGAAACGCGAAAGGTGTATTGCTTCTCTGCACAATATCGGGTAAACAAAGGCAATAAAGAGGCCTTACGTTTCAGAAGTTCCAACTGTGCTGTTTCCACTTTCTTACGATTGGCAGAAGAAGAGATATCATCCGAGAGAAAATGCATATGGCGTTCGTCCTCTTCCGAATAATTCAACGGAGCCACATAAGGAACAGTTACATCCACATCGTTCGGATAAAAAGCACGATAAAACATTGCAGTCTGTCCTCCTTTACTAATCCCCGTAGCCAACCATTTACCTGAATACACATCTCCAAAAACGCTTCGCACATGATGCAAATCATTCAAGGCATTTTCTACCGTCAGATAATCCCAATTACATGAATCCGGAACAGACTCACCAAAATACCTGTGCTCTACAAAAACCAGATTAGCATTCAACAAATGGGAAAGTTCTTCCTGATAATAAGGATTGGTAGCGTATGCCGCATCATAGCCTTCGGTCACCATAACCGTAGGACGGTCGAATCCTGCATGAGCCACAATTATACGCTGGGCAAAACAGCCAGCTTGCGGACTATCAGCGTCTAAAGGCTGCTGCATGTATAGCACAAATTTATGAGGATAATATTTACTTTCCATTGTATCGGCAGAAATTACCGCCGGCAAATTACGCAGTCTCTGCAATAACTCTACATTCAATGTATCGGCTGCTATAGTCTGAATAGCACACCAACACATCATGAATAGTAGTAAACTTAATCTGCAAAATCTCATCAACTTCTATAATCCTTTCTTCTTAGCTTCATTCCATATTGCATCCATCTCTTCCAATGTCATTTCCGCCAGGTTCTTTCCCTGCTTAATGGTGTGCTCTTCCAAATAGTTGAAACGACGGATAAACTTCTGATTTGTACGTTCCAATGCATTGTCCGGATTAATCTTATACAAACGGGCAGCATTAATCAGACTAAACATTACATCACCAAATTCAGCCTCAGCCTTGTCCTTATCCATGGTAGCAACTTCTGCTTCAAACTCACTGATTTCTTCTTTCACTTTTTCCCAAACCTGCTCACGCTCTTCCCAATCGAATCCAACATTACGAGCCTTATCTTGAATACGATAAGATTTGATAAGTGAAGGTAAAGCCTCAGGAACACCACTCAATACAGATTTATTACCATCTTTTTCTTTCAACTTTATCTGCTCCCAATTTTCCGATACTTTTTCAGCAGTATCAGCTTTTACTTCTCCAAAAACATGAGGATGACGGAATATCAGCTTATCACAAAGCTTATCACATACGTCTTTTATATCAAAAGCACCGGTTTCACTACCTATTTTCGCATAAAATACAACATGAAGCAATACATCTCCCAACTCCTTGCAGATGTTTTTCTCATCATTTTTCATCAGGGCATCACACAGTTCATACACTTCTTCAATTGTATTGGGTCGCAAACTCTCATTAGTCTGTTTTCTATCCCACGGACATTTTTCACGCAATTCATCCAAGATGTCAAGCAAACGTCCAAAAGCTTCCACTTTTTCCTCTTTGGTATGCATGGTTCTATCATTAAAAATTGTCGCACAAAAGTAGAAAAAAGGAGGGAGAAAAAAGAAAAAAAACAAGAATCCATGAACAAAAAAACCAAGATAAATGTTATAAGAAACAAAAGCATGATATTTAGTTAGAATATATAACTTTTATTATATGGAAAGTTTCAGTGATTTGATTTCGTCCCCAACGCCTGTTTTAGTCGATTTTTTTGCGACATGGTGTACGCCTTGCAAGATAATGACTCCCATTCTCCAAAAAGTGAAAGAGATTCAAGGTGACAGCATACGTATCATAAAAGTTGACATTGACAAGAACCGTTCGGTAGCAGCTCACTATTCAGTTCAGTCAGTACCTACATTTATGATTTTCAAGAATGGTAAGCAGTTATGGCGACAAAGTGGAGTTATCAATGCAGAGGAACTGAATAAAATCATCGCACTGTTCAAATAATAAGCATATTCATTTTCATGTACGAGACTACCGGGGAGTGATCTTCGGTAGTTTTTTATTATAACCAAATTTCAATACATATACTACGAATTTATATATTGTTTTTACTCCACTGCAACTACGGATAAGCAATCTCTACATCCTTTTCACACAACTATCAGATGAAATCCGGACTATCTCCTTACCATACA
>NZ_JBBKBS010000027.1:0-40318 GCF_037890285.1 Phocaeicola sp. HCN-40430 | reverse complement strand
AGAAAAGCAGCCGCTGATGTGAATCAGCGGCTGCTTGTTTTTTTCCTGATAAGTCTTTATGATAGAAATGTTATATCTTCCGGAAAGGTGGCTTCACTACCTGAGCTTTCAGCTTTCTGCCTCTGTTGTCAAGGTATATTTCTGTTCCGGGGGCTGCATATTCTGTTGTTACATATCCCATTCCGATTCCGATTTTACGGGTAGGCGACATGGTTCCGGAAGTCACATGTCCGATGGTTTCACCATCTGAGTTGGTCAGCGCATATCCATGGCGAGGGATGCCTCGGTCTATCATTTCAAAACCTATCAGTTTTCGTGATACACCTTCTGCCTTTTGTTTTTCGAGGAAGGCTCTGTTGGTAAAGTTTTTGCCCTCTACAAATTTGGTAATCCATCCCAGTCCGGCTTCCAGCGGCGATGTCGTATCGTCGATGTCGTTTCCATACAGGCAGAAGCCCATTTCAAGTCTGAGGGTATCACGTGCTCCCAGACCTATCGGTTTGATACCGAATTCAGCACCCGCTTCGAAGATAGCGTTCCATATCTTCATGGCATCCTGGGGATAGAAATACAGTTCGAAGCCTCCTGCACCGGTATATCCTGTATTCGAAATGATGACTTCCGGTACACCTGCAAATTCTCCGGTCCGGAATGTATAATAAGGAATCTCAGACAGATTGACGGGAGTCAGTTTTTGTAGCGTGTCGATAGCTTTGGGACCTTGTATCGCCAACTGACCGATGTGGTCGGATGAGTTCTCAAGCTCTGCTCCTACGCTATTATGCGATACACACCAAGCCCAGTCTTTGTCTATATTGGCTGCGTTTACTACCAACATGTACTTTTCCGGTTCGTAAGCATAAACCAGCAAATCGTCTACGATACCTCCTGTTTCATTGGGGAAGCAGGTATACTGCACTTTCCCGGGTGTGAGGACAGCGGCATTGTTGGAAGTGACTTGTTGGATAAATTCGAGCGCATGCGGACCTTTTACCCAAAATTCTCCCATATGCGATACGTCGAAGACACCTACTCCCGTACATACGGCCATGTGTTCGTCTATGATTCCGGAATATTCGATAGGCATGTTGTAGCCTGCAAATTCATGCATCTTGGCACCCAGTTCGATGTGCTTGTCTGTAAATGGAGTTGTTTTCATAACTGCTATAGAAAATAAGGTTTTGATGGCAAGATAGCAATTATTTCTCAGATGGCAAGGATTGCACAGCGTAAATTTAGGGGAGGGTATATACAAATCACGTGAGCCATCGCGAATAATACCGTTGGCCCACGTGAATATGATAATGAGTTGTTGTCTTGATTAATATCTTTTGGCAGTCAGTTCGGCAATCTTGACGATTACGTTCATGGCCTTTTCCATCGACTGGATAGGAACAAATTCATAACGTCCGTGGAAGTTCAGTCCTCCGGCAAAGATATTGGGGCAAGGCAGTCCTTTGAACGACAGCTGTGCTCCGTCTGTACCTCCGCGGATTGCTTTTACTTTAGGCTCTACTCCAGCTTCCTGCATGGCAGCAAAAGCAATATCGATGATATGCATCAGCGGTTCTACTTGCTGGCGCATGTTGTAATACTGGTCTTTCAGTTCGATGCGGACTGTATCATCGCCATATTTTTCGTTCAGCTTTGCTACGCATTCCTGCATGAAAACTTTCCGTGCTTCGAATTTCTGACGGTCGTGATCGCGGATGATGTAAGAAAGGGCAGACGATTCCACTTCTCCCTCCATACCGATGAGGTGATAGAAACCTTCATAACCTTCGGTAGTAGCCGGAGTTTCGTTGGCAGGCAGCATGGCGATAAATTCGTGAGCCACCAGTTGCGAGTTAATCATCTTGTTCTTGGCATATCCCGGATGCACGTTACGTCCTTTTACATGTACTTTGGCAGCAGCGGCATTGAAGTTTTCAAACTCCAGTTCTCCCACTTCTCCTCCGTCCATGGTATAAGCCCATTTACATCCGAACTTTTCTACATCGAACTTGTGTGCTCCCAGACCGATTTCCTCATCCGGATTGAATCCGATACGGATTTTTCCGTGTTCTATTTCCGGATGCTCTTTCAGATAAGCGATGGCGGAAATGATTTCAGCAATACCGGCTTTGTCGTCTGCTCCCAGCAGGGTGTGTCCGTCGGTTACGATAAGGTCTTCTCCCTTGTGATCCAGCAGTTCCGGAAACTGGCGGGGCGACAGGATAATGTTTTCTTCTGCGCACAAAGGAATGTCTGTACCGTCGTAGGCAGATACGATGCGTGGTTTTACATTGGCTCCCGACATGTCCGGACTGGTATCCATATGTGCAATGAATCCGATAACAGGGATATCACGTGTTGTATTGGCCGGCAGTGTGGCAAACAGGTATCCGTTGTCATCAAGACTGATGTCCTCCAGTCCAAGTGCTTCGAGTTCTGTTTTCAGATATTGTGCAAAAACCATCTGTTTGGAAGTACTGGGTGTTACTTCGGTGGTTTCGTCGGATTGTGTATCGAAAGCTACATACTTTAAAAAGCGTTCTGTGATAGTCATATCTTTAAATTGTTAAATTTAGACGAGGTAAAGGTAGCAATTCGAGATTGAACAGCCAAAGATATATTCGTTAAAAAGATATACAAGACCACAAAGTCTTACAAATAGTCTAAGCCAATCGGAAGGAGTTTTGTAACTTTGCAGTTGTATTTTAACAGTATTGTATGAAAAAAATAATTATATTCCTCTTATTGTGTCTGAATTTGCTCAGAGGAGTTGCACAGACACAAGACAGTATTCAGTTTGTAGATATTATTCAGCCTACCAAAGTCCTTCAGGAAACCTTGCAGAAAGATTCTTTGATGAGCAAGAAAGAGGCACGAAAACTGAAAAAGAGCCAGCGGAATCTGCATTATAATATATTGGGTGGTCCCAGCTATACTCCCGATTTCGGTCTTCTGGTAGGAGGAAGCGCTTTGGTAACTTTCCGTCTGAATCCGGAAGATTCTACCATGCGCCGTTCGGTGTTGCCGGCATCCATGGCCTTTATGTTCAACGGGGGACTGAATGTGGTGGTCAAGCCACAGCTGTTTTTCAAAGACGACAAGTTCCGTATATTCGGACAGTTTACTTATAAAAATACGCTGGAGAATTTCTACGGAATAGGCTATAGTACCAATAAAAACTACGAACGCAGTGATTCTACCAGTCAGTACCGTTATAGCGGAATACAGTTCAATCCCTGGTTCCTGTTTCGTATAAAGGACAGCAATGTGTTTTTAGGACCACAAATTGATTTGAATTATGATAAGATTACCGATCCGGCCAAACACCTGGCTACACAGGAAGATTTTGCGGCAGCCGGAGGTAATGCCGATGGATATACCAGTTTCAGTTCGGGGCTGGGTTTCCTGCTGACATACGATACCCGCGATGTACCGGCCAATCCTTATAAAGGTGTTTATGTGGATTTCAGAGGACTGATGTATCAGAAGTGGCTGGGGAGTGACGAGAACTTTTACCGCTTCGAGCTGGATTATCGGCAGTACAAGAGTGTGGGAGAACGTAGGGTAATTGCCTGGACGGCTCAGACCAAGCATGTGTTTGGTTCTCATATACCATTAAATAAATATGTATTGAGCGGAACACCGTTCGATTTGCGCGGATACTATATGGGACAGTATCGCGATAAATCTTCGCATGTAGTGATGGCCGAATACCGTCATATGTTCAATACCGACCGCAGCAACTGGTTTAAGAAACTGATTCACCGTCTGGGATTTGTGGCCTGGGGAGGATGCGGTTTCATGGGACCTACTCCGGCGAAGATAGAAGGAGTATTGCCTAATGCCGGACTGGGGCTGCGTATTGAAGTGCAGCCCCGTATGAATGTGCGTCTGGATTACGGACGTAACTTTGTGAACCGGCAGAATCTGTTCTACTTTAACATGACAGAGGCGTTCTGATTCTGTTTAGAACAGCGACCACGATACGGTGAGTCCGGCCATGACAATGGCTACCATACTCATCAGTTTGATAAGAATATTCAGACTGGGACCGGAGGTGTCTTTAAACGGATCGCCTACGGTATCCCCAACTACGGTGGCACGGTGTACCTCACTTCCCTTGCCACCGAAGTTTCCTTCTTCTACATATTTCTTTGCATTGTCCCAGGCTCCCCCTGCATTTGCCATGAAGATGGCCAGTACGAAACCGGACGACAGGCCGCCGGTCAGCAAGCCAATTACTCCCGGAACTCCGAAGATTAGTCCGGTGAGGATAGGGGCAATGATAGCCAGCAACGACGGAAACAGCATTTCCTTTTGTGCTCCCTGTGTGGAAATGGCTACACACCGGGCATAGTCGGGCTCGGCTTTTCCTTCCAATATGCCCTTTATCTCACGGAACTGCCGACGTACCTCTTCCACCATGTGGGCTGCTGCACGTCCTACGGCATTCATGGTCAGTCCGCAGAACAGGAAGGCCATCATACTGCCTATGAACATGCCCGAAAGCACTTTCGGATTCATCAGTGTCACGTCGTAATATATCATGAAGTCTGTAAAACTGGCTTTATGCAGAGGCACACTTTCTCCGCCGGGCAACTGGAGTACGGTATTTCCCAAGCGTTCCAGTCCGATACGTATTTCCTCAATATACGAAGCCAGCAGAGCCAGTCCGGTCAGTGCAGCAGAACCGATGGCAAATCCTTTTCCTGTGGCAGCTGTCGTATTTCCTAACGAGTCGAGTGCATCGGTGCGTTTGCGCACTTCTTCTCCCAGTTCACACATTTCCGCATTACCTCCGGCATTGTCGGCAATCGGACCATAGGCATCTGTTGCCAGTGTGATTCCCAGTGTAGACAGCATACCAACAGCTGCAATTCCGATTCCGTAGAGCCCCATGCTGATGTTCGAAAGGTCGAATCCGGAGGCCAGCCAGTAAGACAGAATGATGCCTGCAACTACAGCGATTACCGGAATGGTAGTGGAAATCATTCCCAGTCCGATACCCGAGATGATGACAGTCGCCGGTCCTGTCTTTCCGCTTTCGGAGAGTTTCCGTGTGGGCTTATACGATTGCGAAGTATAATACTCGGTAGAGCGTCCGATGATGATACCTACTGCCAGTCCTACTACCACTGCCCATGCGATGTATTGCCAGTTGGTGATATTCAGCAACCATAAGATTCCGAAAGTAGCAGCTACAATCAGTAGGGAACTCAGATTCGTACCGCGTGAAAGTGCCTGTAACAGTTCTTTCATATTTGCCCCTTCCCGGGTACGTACCGTAAAGATACCGATAATGGAAAGCAGAATCCCCACTGCGGCAATAAGCATCGGTGCAATGACAGCCTTAAACTGCATATCCGTATTTCCTGAACCGATAAAAGCTGCCGCACCCAGTGCTGCCGTAGCCAGAATGGAACCGCAATACGACTCGTACAGGTCGGCTCCCATACCAGCTACATCTCCCACGTTGTCACCCACATTGTCGGCAATGGTTGCCGGGTTTCGCGGGTCATCTTCCGGAATGCCGGCTTCTACCTTACCCACCAGGTCAGCTCCTACATCGGCAGCTTTGGTATAGATGCCTCCTCCTACGCGGGCGAAGAGAGCCTGAGTAGAAGCTCCCATACCAAAAGTAAGCATGGTTGTGGTAATCATGCAGAGTTTCGAAGTCGGATTCATCATATCTTCCGGAACGCAGTGATCCAGCAAGAGATACCAGAAAGAGATGTCGAGCAGTCCCAGTCCCACTACCACCAGTCCCATGACAGCCCCGCTTCGGAACGCAATGCGCAGCCCTTTGTTGAGTGAGCTTCGTGCAGCATTTGCTGTACGTGCAGAGGCATAAGTGGCAGTCTTCATACCCAGATAACCAGCCAGGCCGGAGAAAAATCCACCGGTAAGAAAGGCTACCGGAACCCAGGAGTTTTGCAGATTGAATCCGTAGGCCATGACGGCAAAGAGCACTACCAGTACCGCGAATACCCATGCCACGACTTTATATTGCTGTTTCAGATACGACATGGCGCCTTTGCGCACATGTGAAGCTATTTTTTGCATGGCGGGAGTACCTTCGCTTTCCTGCATCATTTGCCGGTAGAAATAACCGGCCAGTACCAGTGCCAGAAGCGAGGCAGCCGGTACAATCCAAAAGAGGTATGTTTCCATGTTGATCCGATTTAAAAGTTATGCCTAAATATATGGATTTTCAGCGAAATGGAAGGTGTAAAAACTTGGTTTTATTGTTCTTTTTGTTGGATGCTTACTTTACATACGCCCCATTATGAGAATGTACCGTTTGAGGTGCCAAAGGGATGGGTGTGGTGTATGTTGGAGGATATAACAAAAATAATTGGTGACGGTTTGCATGGAACTCCTGAATATGATTCTAATGGTGAATTTTATTTCATCAATGGTAATAACTTACACAATCGGAAAGTTATAATAAAAGATGGAACAAAGCGTATCTCAATATTAGAATATGAAAAATACCGAAAACCACTAGATGATACAACTGTTCTTATTTCAATAAATGGTACAATAGGCAATGTTGGGATATACAATGGCGAGAAAATAATGTTAGGAAAAAGTGTTTGTTATATTAATTTGTGCCAGCAAATTAATAAACAATATATTTGCAATATTTTAGAGTCTAATTTCTTTTTAAAATATGCCATTGAATCTGCAACTGGAAGTACAATTAAAAATGTCCCACTTAAATCTATTAATGAGTTTTTATTACCTCTTCCTCCTTTTGCGGAACAACAACGTATCGTGGTGGAGATAGAAAAATGGTTTGCCTTGATAGATATGATAGAACATGGAAAAGCTGAACTACAGACTCTCATTAAGCAAACCAAAAGCAAGATACTAGACCTCGCCATTCATGGTAAACTTGTACCACAAGACCCGAATGATGAACCGGCCTCTGAATTACTAAAACGCATAAATCCCGACTTTACACCTTGTGATAACGCGCATAGTCGGAAGTTGCCAAACGGCTGGAGTAAATGCCATTTAAAAGATGTGCTGTTGATTATAATGGGGCAATCCCCAAATGGAGAAACAATAAACCAGATAAATGGTATAGAGTTTCACCAAGGAAAATTATATTTTTCAGATATATTTGTGCAGTCATCAAATGTTTATACCTCAGAACCAACAAAAATGGCCGAAAAAGATTCTATCTTATTATGTGTTAGAGCACCTGTTGGTATTGTTAATATAGTAACAAGGAGTGTTTGTATTGGAAGAGGTTTATGCGCATTAAAGCCTAAAAAAGGAAATTCAAAATTTTATTTTTATTGGTTACAAACTTTACAAGATACATTTGAACGTAAAGCAACAGGAACCACATTCAAGGCGATCTCTTCTGAAACTGTTAAGAACGAGTGTATTGCACTTCCTCCATTAGCCGAGCAACAACGCATAGTTCAAAAAATAGATGAACTGTTCTCTATACTTGATAATATTCAAAAAGCCTTAGAAGTGTAAGTAATTGCACTTCTAAAGGCTATTGACAGACTACCAGTTCACGACTTTATCTACAATTTTCTGTTGTTCACTAGCCGTACGGCGAAGATAAATGCGGGTTGTTTCAATACTTTCATGCCCCATAAGATCGGCAAGTAGAGCAAGATCATTGAAACGGTCAAGAAAATTTTTTGCAAAACGATGACGGAATGAATGAGGATAAACCACTTCTTTGTTCATTCCATACTTTTCGGCAAAATGTTTGAGCTGCGACGCTATTCCACGAGTGGTGATACGTTGTCCAAAACGATTTAGAAAGATATAGCCGGATGTTAAGCCTTGGTTTTTTAACCATTTATCTGCTTCTATTCGTAGATTCTTAGGAATATATAACCGACGAATCTTTCCACCTTTACTATATAAGTCAAGATAACCAATCTGTACGTGTTCTGCTTTGATATGGAGCAATTCACTGACTCGTGCTCCAGTAGCAGCCATAAACCATACGATGAAATACCATTCATTATAACCATCCGCTTTTAGACGTGATTTTAGAAATTTGTAATCTGCATCACTGATTACGTTCTCCAAAAAATTCTTCTGTTGAACTTTGACGAACTTCACTTTCAGCTTCTCTTGCTTTGTAAATTCAAGATACTTGTTGATGCCTTGTAACCGCAAATTGACGGTTTGTGGCTTGAAGTTCTCCATTAAATACCCCTTGTAAGCCAAAAGATTTTTTTTGTTGATATCCCCATAATGGTTGAGAAAATACTGCACTGTCCATACATACGAGTTAACGGTGTTTTTGGCAAGATTAGTTCTTGCTAAATGATTTTTGAATTTTGTTACCATATTATATTGATTTATAATGAATACAATAACAAAATAAGAGAATGTATCGCGCATTATACGCAGTTACCTAAAGGGTGGGCAGTTGCACCCATGCAAATGCTATGTTCTTTGATTGATGGTAATAAACAGAGTGGTATAGAAAGAATAAATCTTGATGTCAAATATTTGCGTGGAGAACGAGAACCGAAGACTTTGACTTCAGGCAAATATATATCTGCAAACTCTTTTTTAATTTTAGTCGATGGAGAGAACTCTGGTGAGGTATTTAGAACTCCAATAGAAGGCTATCAAGGTAGTACTTTCAAGCAGTTGTTAATCAACGAAAATATGAATACCGAATATTTGTTACAAGTTATCAACTTGCACAGAAAAATTTTACGAGAAAATAAAGTTGGCTCTGCTATTCCTCACTTGAATAAAAAACTATTCAAAGCAATAGAAGTGCCAATTCCTCCTTACAAAGAACAAGAAAGAATATTCGAAGCCATCAAGCTTGCGTTTAAACATTTTGATATAATAATGGAGAGCCTATAAACTCTCCATTATTGCGTCTAATAGGGTAAACTCCTTATTAACAGCATTGACAATTCTTCTCTGTTCTGCAAACGGTGGCAAGGGAATATAAGTATTAACTATTTTTTCTTTGGATATATTAGGTTGTGCTCCACCACCACCCATTTTAATGAATTCTTCCCTATGGGACAATAAAAAAAAGAACAAGAACTCTTTGTCTATCACATTAAAAACCTTACATGCACAACAAGCTTGATTAGTTGTGGCTGGAAAGGTTAATATCCCAATTTTTCCTATTGTAGCTCCATACATAGCAATTAAAACACTACCTGCTGGATTAAGTTTTACAGAAGTTTCATTTAGGGCTTTTTCTGTTATGTATTCGGGAATATGGGTAATATATCCATCGTTCAAATCTCCAGTTTTTAACCAAGGGATATTTCCGTTATAATAATTCTTATTCAGTCTACTTGGTGTGCTACCAGACTGCCATTTGCCAATTTTCCCAAGTATAGTCCAACACCAATTTTGAGGTACTTCAAAAAGCAAGTTCTGATAATGCGCGTTATCACAAGTAATCTCTGCTTTTGGGTTGATACGTTTTAACAATTCAGAGGCTGGCTCATCATTCGGGTCTTGCGGTACAAGTTTACCATGAATGGCAAGGTCTAGTATCTTGCTTTTGATTTGCTTGATAGTTGTTTGCAAATCAGCTTTGCCTTGTTCAATTTCATCAATCAAAGTAAACCAACGCTTAATTTCTGAAACGATACGATTCTGTTCTCTGATAGGGGGAAGTGGTATATATAATTTATCAAGTTCTCCAAGATAAATACCGGCTTGTGCATTACCAATACTTTTTTCTAAAAAGAGAGATTGAAAAATAGTGGATTGAAGTAAATAAAAACAATAGATATTTAATACGTATGTATCTATTATAGAAATACTTCTTTGAGCAACTACAGGATCTGACAAGTCATAAATGGCAACATTTCCAATAGATCCTCCTATAATTCCTAATATTATATCCCCCTTTGTTATTTGAGTTCTTGGATTTTCCTTTTGAAATCCAATTTCATCAGTATATCTATCTTTATCAGTAAAAATAATTTTACCATTTTTTATATTCTGAGCACTTATGACTGTATATCCATTAGATCGTTTGGGAGGAGGATTGTGTGAACCATCTGTAAGTTTTTTGCAGATAGAACCAAATGTCGTCCACTCCCACGAACTTGGTACCTCAAACTGTACATTCTCATAATGGGGCGTATCAGAAGTTTTAGCTGTTTTTTTACTGCGCTTTATTTTTCCCTCTTTTATTAAACGTTCTTTCTCTGCTTTAATGCGTTCGAGCAATACAGATGCAGGCTCGTCATTCGGATCTTGTGGGACAAGTTTACCGCGGATGGCGAGGTCTAGTATTTTTTGACGTAATTTCTTTGTATCCATTAGGGGTTAGTCTTTGTTTAAGAATAGATTGCAAAACTCATTCAATTGCTGTTGCATGCGTTCCTGTGGAATGAGAATGCGTTTGTATTCGGCTATCATTGTGGGACTCATACTTCTGCTCATGGCATATTCTACTACTACCCGGTCTGCTTCCGGACAAAGGATAATGCCGATAGACGGGTTCTCGTTGGAACGTTTTACATCACGGTCGAGTGCTTCCAGATAAAACTCCAGCTGTCCAAGATCGCGAGGATGAAACTTTGTCTTTTTTAGTTCTACGGCAACCAATGCCTGTAACCCACGGTGAAAAAACAGTAGGTCAGCCTTGAATGTAGATGTTCCGATATCAAGACGGTATTCTTGATCCATGAATATAAAGTCTTTTCCCAGTTCAAGAATGAACTGTTTCATATGTTCTACCAAGCCGTTCCTTAGTTTGGATTCGCTATGCTTTTTCGGCAGATTGAGGAAATCTACGAACAGAGTGTCTTTGAACATGGCTGGCGCATTGGGATATATTTTGAGTAACCCTTTTGACATGTTGTCCTTACTGCCTAATAAAGCCGTATAAGTCTGGTTGGAAATACAACGTTGAAGCTCTCGTTTTACCAAATGCTCTTTATTGGCATAGAGTATATAAAACAACCGTTCTTCGTTGCTTTTACATCGGCATAAAATTTCTATGTGATTAGTCAAGGTTGTCAATTCCAAAATTTTAGGCATTTGTCCAACTGCCGGCTGGATAAATTGTGCAGTTTTGGACTGCACAATTACAGGTACTTCCTGTTTATGGTCACTCGCTTCAATTTGTGCAGTTTTTGGCTGCACAAATTCTGTATTCAAATATTTTTTTATTGTTGCTATGAATGTTTCTGATGAATATTCATCATAAAACATTACCATGTTGTAAATACTTCTTTTGCTATATCCTTTAATATCAGGGTGTTGAGAACGTATGTATTCGGATAATTGCGAAACAACTTTGCTTCCCCATTCTTCATTTCTCAGTTTGGTTGATACATATCTTCCTACATGCCATGCAGTAAGCAGTAATTCTTCGTTGACGGCTCTCGAAGCATTACTTTTATGTTGGAGAATAATATTTACGATTTCTCCAAACTGTTGTTCTATTGATATTACGATATTATTGTCCTTCATACGCTCAATTTTCATTGATGTTTGCAAGCAGTTTTTCGAGTTCTGCAACAGCGGAACTTATCGTCTGGCTTTTCTCTTTTATCTCAGCCATCAACTCGGCCAGAGAACGGTCGTCAGTTTCACCACCTTGTTTTATCCAGGTTATATCAAGGCTTGTTTTGTCGCGCTTCAGAATATCTTCTACCGGATATTTACGCCAACGTCCTTGAGGATTATTGTCTGCATCATATGTCTCTTTGCGTCCTTCTAAGTTTCCTGCATTATAGCATGTGACAAAATCATCCAAATGATGTCTTTCTAATTTATTAGTAGCAAGTGTATGTTTGATGTCAGTACGATAATCATAGAACCAAATCTCTTTTGTCGGTTGACCTTTGGAAAAGAACAATACATTTGCTTTTACACCTTGTGCATAGAAAATACCTGTAGGCAAACGAAGTATCGTGTGTAAGTTGAAGTCTGAAAGTAACTTCTTGCGAATTGTTTCTCCCGCACCACCTTCAAAAAGGACATTGTCTGGTAATACTACAGCTGCACGCCCTCCGGTTTTGAGCATCAGCATCATGTGTTGAAGAAAGTTCAACTGATTGTTTTTCGTTTCTACATAGAAATCCGGACGGTTAATATCCACTGAACCTGCCGGACGTGTGCCGAAAGGAGGATTGGCAAGTATTACATCTACAAGGGTGGATGGTTCTTTTTCCAAAGAATCCTCACAAACAATCGGACTTCGGTCTGTTCCCACACCATGCAAATATAGGTTCATGGAAGCAAGTGTTACTACCAATGGAGTGTTGTCTACACCATGCAGTGCTTTGTTGCGTAAAAAATCACGTTTCTCCTTGCTTGCAGACTGTTCTTTCATATAATCGTATGCTGTCAAGAGGAATCCTGCAGTACCACAAGCCGGGTCACAGACTGTTTCTCCAATTTGCGGGGCGATACAATCTACCATTGCTTTGATGAGTGGACGTGGAGTAAAATACTGGCCGGCACCACTTTTCTTGTCCTGCCCATTCTTCTCAAGGATGCTTTCGTAGATAGCGCCTTTCACGTCTCCATCCATGATCAGCCATTGCTCCTCATCAATCATGGTAATGACTTTTTTTAAATAGACAGGCTTGTCAATCTTGTTTTGCGCTTTTGTATAAATTGTGCCGATTAAGTTTTCCTGTTCACTTAAAAGCTTTAGAGTATCTTCATACTGCTTTACTAAATCCAAACCGTCAAGAGATATTAAATCACTCCATTGATAACCAGATGGTATTGCTGATTCTTCTCCAAATATTTCTACATTCTCGGCGTCCATCTTCAAAAAAAGAAGATAGGTGAGCTGTGTGATGTAATCGGTGAATCCGATTCCTTGTCCGGCAAGAGTTGTTGCCAGATTCCAAACTTTTTTGGTAAGCGATTGTTCTGTTGTATTATTTGTTGCCATAAATTTATGCTGCTTTTCTTAAAACTACAAATGTATATAGAGACTGTAAAGCTTCGTTGGCTTTCTGTATGTTGCCGAATGCACGGATCATCTGTGCTGCCTGAGTAGCATCATCTTCACGAATCTCTTTGATTGTACAAGCTCCGTTAGACGCAATATAATCTACAATACGACTGATAACTTCACGTTGTTTATCTGTTATTTCGCGCTGGTTTTGTCCTAACCATAGATTAAAATACTGTTTAGAAGTGGAAACAACACTATCTAACCGCTCTATTTGGTGTAAAGCAAAACGTACAAGTTGTATAATATTGGTCAATGCTTCGGTTTCTTCTTTCGTTGTAGAACGTCGGACACTATTAGGACTCAGAATAGCATACGAATTCCATAGTTGTTTGGAGGTGAAATGGTTGTTAGCTATTTTAAGTTTGTTTTCCAAATCTTTTAGCATTGAATAGGTAATTGGCTCACCTTCATTATTATAAATTATACGTAGAGCTTCTATTTCATCACTATGCTCTTTGCAGAAATCTTCAAAGGCTTCTGTTGTACTTTTAGCTTCTTCTATTGAAAATCCTTTCGATATAAGCGTGTCCTCACCAGGCATCAGTGTGTTGATAAACCCGGCTGCAAGGATAAGTAGATACCGGCGTGCATCTGCATGATTGGCTAATGGAGCAACTAATCCCTTTCGTTCATTGTTCGGTTCTTCTGTACTGACAAATGCCGGAAGCTTATTATTTTCAAGTGCATTATAAATTCTGGATGCAAGCTCTTTCATATCTTCATGAGCCAAACTTGAAAATTCATTCCGTTGTGAATAATCTGCCTTGTTATATATTCGGGAAAGTGTGGCCGCAAGACGTCTCAAATGTTCATCCGGAAGATAACCATGACTGATTTGTTCTAATAATTCTTTAAGAGTAATTGTTTTGGTAGTTGGTTCATTAGTTACTTTGGGTGTTATTTTTTCGTGCTCAGTTACCCCGACTGCATCGACCAGATAGAAACAGTCTTTACTGAACGCATTCGGAGTAACATTTCGTAACTGCTCATCTCCAATTGTGCGTACACCACGTCCTTTCATCTGTATATAGAGCGGTAAAGACTCTACATCACGCATGAAAATCAATACTTCAAGAGGCTTAACATCTGTGCCTGTTGCTACCAATGTACAAGTCACCGCTATTCTGAAATCCTTGTCATTTCGGAACTGACGTATCAATTCGTTGCTGTCGCCTGCCGAATAGGTGATTTTTTGTACAAAGCGGTCGTCTGTACGCCCAAATACCTCTTTGGCTATCTGCACAATATTGGTGGCATGAGTCTCGTTGAGAGCAAAGATTAATGTTTTTGGAAGATAGTCAAAATTAACTTCTCGCTGTGGATCATTGAACAGTTCAGTGTAGACTACATCCCGATATGTAGACAAGATTAGTTTGATTTGTGCAGGATTGATGACATTCCGGTTCAACTCCTTATTGGTATAAGTTTTCGTCTCTTTATTGGAAATGGTTTTTACACTCCCGGTATATCGTGTTTCTTCTTTTACCTTTTCTCCTTCTAATATAGCACCACCGTTTTCGGTAACTTGGGTTTTGATTCTATAAATACGACAATCTACATTTACACCGTCAACAATACTTTGTTCCAATGTGTAGTTGACTATGCGATTATTATTGAAGAAGGCTATTGTTTCGGGTATAGGTGTGGCTGTTAATCCTACAAGTCTGGCTGTATCGAAATATTCCAAAACCTTACGCCAATTTCCATAAATGGAACGATGGCACTCGTCTATGATAATCAAATCAAAATAATCATGTGGTAAATTAGGGTTAGGTGGTAATATTACTTCTTCTGTAGGCTCATTGTCATCATCGTTGTCATTATCCTCAATGGTATCTCCTTTCAGAAAAGAAAAAAGACGCTGTATTGTGGAAATAACGACATTGCTATCAGAGGGTATAGAAGAGGAGCGAAGACGATTCACTGTAAATATTGTATTGAATGCATCTCCGTTTTCTGTCAGTCGAAAAGTTCCGAACTCTCCCTCTGCCTGCTTACCAAGATTATTCCGATCCACAAGAAATAATACTCTTCTCATTGGAGTATATGAAAGAAGACGATATGCAGCAAGACATGCGGTATATGTTTTACCTGCACCTGTTGCTAATACCATCAAAGCGCGATTCTGGCCACTTCTGAAACTTTTTTCCAGTTCGCTCACTGCCTCATACTGACAATCACGTAATCCTTTTTTTCGCAAAGTTGGAAGTCCGGCAAAATAATCGTTAATTCCCAACAGTTTAACCAGTTCATGAGGAGAAGGAATCGTCATTATCTGCTTGAAACTAGCATCTTGTTTACGAAAATCGCAGAAATACAGATCTTTGCCGTTTGATGTAAAAATAAAAGGCAGAGGATTTTGGTATGTCTGATAAATTTTAGGAACATTTCTGGCATATAAAACAGCTTGTCCGCATACTTTGTCAGAAAAGGCATTCACCTCTTCTCTTTTAGCTTCAAGCACACCAATAGCCTTTCCGTGAATGAAAAGGAAATAATCAGCCTCAAGATTACCTTTTAGTAACCCTTCTCTTATAGCAACTGCTGTACATGTTGGTTCGTAATCTTCCCGGTCAACTACTTTCCAGCCAGCATCGACAAACCACTGGTCTATTTTTTGCCTTGCTTTTTCTTCTGGTGTCATATATTCCTAATAATTATTATTATGAGAAGTAATTTATTCTGCGAATATAATGATAATCTTCGATAATCAGGGTGGTTTTATTTTATTGAATGTAGTCGTAGAGAATGATGGTTTTTATCTTTTTTATTGGAAATAGAAGTCAGGAGAGTGTTTGATAGCCCTCTTTGAATCTCCGTTTTACGCGACTTGTATCGTGAGCTCACGATACTATTATCGTTGGCTTACGATATAAGTATCGACAGGCAACGATACAAGTCGCGTAAAACGGGGGTAGAAGTGGCAGGAGAAAGGACAGAAAAAGAGGCTGTATCGGGAAGGAGAAGTGAGGAAATCGCTTTCTCGTTTTCCGATACAGCCTCTTTGGTGACTGTACAATCAGACTGGTCTGATTATTGTTTCCTTTTTGCCTGTACGGCTTTGGACAGATACCGTACAGACTTCGGGGTTAGTAACTGAGTTTTACTCCGGCAAAGTAAGAGCGCGGCATACCCGGTCCGTAGATGTAGCCCGAGTCACGGTCTTTACCCTGGTCGAAATCCTTCTGGTATGCATTGAAGAGATTCTGTACACCTGCATTAATCTGCAGGTTGATGTTCTTGTACAGATTAAACTCGTAACCAGCCTTGAAGTTCACTTCCATGAACGACGGAGTTTTTTCCGTGCGGTCTTTTTCGATGTATCCGGCACGGTGTTCTACCAGCATGGAACCGGTATAAGTGCCCGACAAAGCCAAGGTAAGCGGTTTCACCGGATTGTAAGTCAGCGTGAAGTATCCGTAAAGGTTTGGAGTGCGGAACATACGTTTCTCCAGCGGGAGATCGGCGTCGTCGCTCCAGTTTCGTGCTTCCTTGTATTCGGCTTGCTGTAAGGTGACACCGGCCTGGAACTGCAGCAGACTGCGGTAAGCCAACTTGCCTTCTACGGTCATGCCGTATACTTGAGCACCACTTTCGTTGTAGCGTTCGTTTATCAGGATACCGTCGATGGTGCCCAGTTGTCTCAATGCAAATACGTCAGACAGAGAGGTGTAGAAACCCTCTATCAGTAAGTTGCCCTGCCAGTCTCCCCAGCGGTGATACATATCAGCAGAGAGGCTGATACTTTGTGATTTTTCTTCTTTCAAATTCTCTGCCAATTGAATCATAGAGACTGTACCTCCTACATTTTCAATGTGCAGGTCTTCATCGAAAGCCTGAGGCGCACGGAAACCGAATGAGTAGCTGGCACGGAAGTTCAGGTTTTCTGTCGGGTTGAAACGGAGGTTTGCTCTCGGACTGAAGATGATATGATTCATCAGATTGTGCTTGTCGAGACGTCCTCCGATGAGGAATCCCCATTTCTTGTTTTTCCATTCGTTCTGGAAGAACGCGCTGGCAATGCCCACTCGCTGGTCTGTGTAGCGGTTGTATCCCCACATTTCGTCGTGCAGCTTGTCTTCGTTGTACTCGATACCTCCGGTAAATTCGGCCGGCATGAACAGGCATCGGTCGAAGTTGTAGTTGTATTGTGCACCTGCCACCCAGGTGAGGTCGGTAGTAGAACCATAGGCATTGAGGTCCTGATTTCCGCCATAGTAGCTGTCGCGGTCGATGTGCTGTGCCGATGCATAGATGCTCAGACGTTGTTTTTCATCGGGCGAGAAATAATCGAACTTCACACTTCCGGTATTGATGCTGTGTCTGGTCTGTTCGGCAATGTCTGCTTCGTGTACAGGACGTTCCAGCAGATTACCTCCTCTTCTGTGTTCCTGCAGATGATGGTATTCGAAAGTCAGTTTGGTATACGTACTGGTCTTGAGGAACGAGCGGAAACCCAGAGTCTGGTTTTTCAGTTCCGGCAGTTCGGTAAAACCATCACCGTCGGCATCATAACCGCTACGTTCTCTGTTCTGCCCGAATACGTAAAGTCCCGCCTTATGATTGTCTGTCACCAGCGATGCATTCAGTGTAGTATTGTTTTCGAATACAGAAGTACCGCCAATACCGGTAAGGGTATGCGAGAACTGTCCGGAGTTGTGTGTAGGTTCTTTGGTGATGATGTTGATGGTTCCGGCAATGGCTGAAGAACCGAACAAGGCAGAACCTCCTCCGCGCATTACTTCTACACGCTCAATCATGTTGGCAGGAATCTGTTCCAGTCCGTATACTCCCGACAAGGCACTGAAGATAGGGCGTGAGTCGATGAGAATCTGTGTATAAGGACCGTCCAGACCGTTGATGCGTACCTGCTGGAAGCCGCAGTTCTGGCAGTTGTTCTCTACACGTACACCCGGCTGGAAGTTGAGGCCTTGTGCCAGACAGCTGGAGTTGGTGTTTTCGAACACCTTCATGTCCATTACGTTGACCAGTGTAGGAGCCAGTCGGCGGGTCGTTTCGTTGCGGTTGGCCGATACCACTACACCGTCCAGGGCAATCATGTCTTCTTCTATTTCGAAGTTCATCTCTACGGTTTTACCCTTTTTCAGATGAACGTTTTTGGTTACGGTCTTATAGCCTACCGATCGGACTTCTACGGTAAATTCTCCTTCCGGCAGATTCTTGAGGAAATAGTGTCCGGTTTCGTCGGTCACGGTTCCGATGGTAGTTCCTTTCAGTGAGATATTGATGAACGACAGATGTTCCTGTGTATGCTTGTCTACTACGTGTCCTAATAAGTTGGCATCCGATCCTTCCGGATTATATGCATATAAAGTACAGGGAATCAGGGTGAATATGATTCCTAAAACGAATGTATATAAAGTTTTCATTTCTTTTGTAATTATAAAATTGGTTCCTGTTTTTGTCCGTACACAATCTTCCCTTTCGTGCATACGGCATGAAAGGGTGCTGAGGGCGTTTGTCCGGTTTTATAAAATGAAATACGGGAACACACGCTCTCATACACGTGCAGGGTGTATGCAAGTATCAGGTTCTATACATCTCATGGGAGAGGATAGAACGTACAGGGATAAAATGTGTAAGAATGTTTTTTACTTGTCTGTTTTATGCAGTAAACCAACAGGAGGGCGGAGCACGCAGACGGATGCCCTTGCTGTGAAGACGGTACTGCTTACGCGGCAAGGCCGGTATCAGTAAAGTGAAGCAAAGGCACAGGTATAGTGGGAGCGGATAAGATGGAAGTACCTCTCCCGAAGTGAAGAAATGAGACAGGAAGAAAATGGTTTCCAACTGTCCGGCAGTATGGGTATGTTCTGCTTTACCCGGGTGTGAGTGGACCACAATTACCCCGTTTACCACATGGCTATGGGTAAACATCATGATTCCCCCTAAGTAAAATACAAACAGTAGGGGGAGAAACAGACGGATAATTGAGTTTATTTTCTTTTTACCACTCATTGGTTGCTATACTCTGCAAGGTGCAGATGTCTTGTATTGTTTAAAAAATATTCGAGACCTTGCGGCATCAGTCCATTTGCTGGTAGTTTTTGGCCAGTCCGCCTTCGCTGGTTTCCTTGTACAGGGAAGGAAGGTCGTGTCCGGTCTGTTTCATGACTTCAACTACCTTGTCGAAGGACACACGGTGATGTCCGTCTGTGAAAGCCGAATAGATATTGGCATCCAGTGCACGTGCTGCGGCATAGGCATTTCGTTCGATACACGGAATCTGTACCAGTCCGCATACCGGGTCGCACGTCATGCCCAGGTGATGTTCCAGTCCCATTTCGGCTGCATATTCTATCTGTGCCGGACTGCCTCCAAACAATTGGCTCGCTGCGGCTGAGGCCATGGAGCAGGCTACTCCCACTTCGGCCTGACATCCGGCTTCTGCTCCGGAGATGGAAGCATTGTGCTTCACGATGTTTCCTACCAGACCGGCTGTAGCCAGTGCACGGAGAATACGTGCGTCGCTGAAATCGCGGCTTTTCTGCAGGTGATATAGAACGGCCGGAACCACTCCGCATGCTCCGCAAGTGGGAGCTGTTACAATCTTTCCGCCCGATGCATTTTCTTCGCTTACAGCCAGTGCATAGGCGAAGACCATTCCTCTGGAACGTAACGAGTCTTTATAGCCTTTGGAACGTATGTAGTAGGACGATGCCTTACGGCGGAGATTCAACGGACCAGGCAGTACACCTTCCGCGTCGAGCCCGCGGTGGATGGCTTCTTTCATGGTTTCCCATACTTCTGCCAGATAGTCCCATATTTCTTTACCTTCGCATTGCTCTACATATTCCCAGTAGCTTCTTCCGGTGTGTTCGCACCAGTACAGAATCTGACTCATGGTACCCATCGAATACACTTCGGGGGTAGCTGTACGGTCGTGTCCTTCTTCTGCCAAAGCTCCTCCTCCTACACTGAATACAGTCCATTCGTCGGTTACTTTCTTCGATGCATCCAGCGATTTGAAGGTCATACCGTTCGGATGGAAAGGGAAGAAGATGTGCGGTTTCCATAAAATCTCTACCGGGGCATGTGGCTCCATGGTATCGAGGATGGCAACATCTGTCATGTGCCCTTTGCCTGTAGCTGCAAGGCTTCCGTAAAGGGTTACTTGAAAGGAAGCAGCTTCGGGATGTTTGGCCAGAAACTGTTCTGCGGCTTTACGAGGTCCCATCGTGTGACTGCTCGATGGACCTGTACCGATGCGGTATAATTCTCTGATTGATTTCATGCTGCAAAGGTAATAAAAAACTGGATATATAATTCGCTGTAACAGGGAATATGAGTGTAGAAAAAAGGAAAAAAAGGATAGTTGGGAAGAGTGGGAGAGAGAAGGGGGAAGGGGGATATAAAAATGACATCTTTCATTCTCTGAAAGATGCCATTTCACTTTTTATAAGACGTTATTAAGGAGATTGTCAGTTTACATAGGCTGTTGAGAAGTGTTGCTTTCTTTCCAGCCTCCGCCTAAAGCTTTATACAAGTTGATCATGGTAATCTGCTTGTCGCGGATGGCATTGCTTAGACTGATCTGTGCGTCCAGATATCCACGCTGTGCGTCCAGCAAGTCCATATATCCGATGACTCCGTTGATATACTGCAGCTGAGCCAGGTCGAGGGCACTTTTTGAAGCTTGTTCCAGACGCAGGCGGGTTTCGTATACTTCTTTTATCTTGTTGAACTCAACGATTGCATTGTAGGCGTCTTTAAATGCATTGAGCACTGCTTTTTCGTAGGCATAGGCTGCCTGTTCGCAGGCTGCTTTCTTGGCTTTCAGCATGGCCCGGTTCTTTCCCATGGCGAAGATGGGCTGCAGAATATTTACCGAAAGCAGGTGATAAGGCGACTTCAGCAAGTCTTTCAGCTCTGCACTTTCTGCACCGAAAGAAGCTGTCAGCGAGATAGTCGGGAACAGATTGGTAAAGGCTGCTCCTACAGAAGCATTGGCTGCAATCAGTGCCTGTTCTGCCTGGCGTACATCCGGTCTTCTTTCCAGTAAGGTAGAAGGAAGGCCTACCGGAAGGCTGTTGGTGAACATTACTTCTTCAGGAAGAATAGAGCGCTGGATATGGTGAGGATAATCGCCGCTTAGGAAGGCAATTTCGTTTTCTTTCAATGCTATTTTCCGTTCCAAATCGGGAACCAGAGTGGCTGTACGGGCCAACTCTACCTGTGCCTGACGGAATGCTGTTTCCGAAGTCAGACCACCCTCGTATCTGATGCGGGCCAGATGTAAACTTTCCCGGCGTGCATCTACGGTCTTTCGTACAATTGAGAGCTCGTTGTCCAGTGCCACCAGTTCGAAATAAGCCTGTGCCACCTGTGCGATGAGCGTCATTTTCAGTGCGCGCTGGTTTTCGATGGAACCTATGAAGTCGGCCAGACTTTTATCTCTGTTCCAGCGCAGTTTACCCCACAAGTCGAGTTCCCAGGTTACACCTAATTTAAGGTCGAACTCATTGCTCGGTTTGTACTTGACACCCCCATAATTTTCTCCCTCTTTCTCTCCGTATGCCTTTGCTCCTACAGCCGGAAACATATTGGCATAATCGATACGTTTCATGGCAGCCAGTTCCTTTACCCGGGCTGCTGCAATCAGCATGTCTTTGTTGTAGGTAAGCGTTTTGCGGATGAGTGCCTGCAGAGTGGTATCTGTGTACATTTCCTCCCACGAGTAATCACCGAGCGATGTGGAGTCTACGCTGGTGCTGTCCAAGGTCTCCGGCAGGTTGAGTTTAGGGCGTGTGTAGTGCTTTCCCAACTGGCAGCTTCCCAGGAATAGGGTAGCTGTCAGTGTGCATAAAACCAGATATATATAGTTCGTTTTTTTCATGAGTCGTCCGAATTAGTTAGCTTTTTTTGCTTTCAGTTTGTTGGTAGCCTTGTAAATCATTACAAAGAAGAACGGAACCAATACGATACCAATGGTTACGGCTACAAGCATTCCGAAGAATACACCGGTACCGATTGCCTGACGGCTTGCCGAACCCGGACCGCTTGCAATAACCATCGGAATCATTCCGAGGATGAAGGCCAGTGAGGTCATCAGGATAGGGCGGAAACGCAACTGGGCTGCGTGTAAGGCCGATTCGATGAGTCCTTTTCCTTTGTCTACTTCGTCTTTGGCAAACTCTACAATCAGGATGGCGTTCTTGGCAGCCAGACCAATCAACATGACCAGACCAATCTGGAAATAAGTATCATTCTCCAGTCCGCAGAGTGCTACACCGGCGTATGCTCCCAATACGGCTACCGGCAATGATATCAGTACGGCTACAGGCACGGTCCAACTTTCATACAGTGCTGCAAGGAACAGGAATACGAAGATAAACACCAGGGTAAGGATGATACCTGTCTGTCCTCCTGCTTTCTTTTCCTGATAAGAAAGACCACTCCATTCTACTCCGATGTTGTCGGGCAGTTTTTCCCGTGCAAGCTGTTCCAGTTTTTCCATTACCTGTCCGGAGCTGGCTCCGTTGGCTGCTGTACCCTGTATTACGGCAGAGTTGAACATGTTGAAGCGCTTGATGCTTCCCGGTCCGGTAGTATAGCTGGTTGTTCCCAAAGAAGTCAGCGGAATCATATCCCCGTCTCCTCCGCGTACAAAGTAGAGTCCGATGTTGTCTCTGTGTGCACGGTAAGGAGCTTCAGCCTGTATATAAACACGGTAAATACGGTTGAACATGTTGAAGTCGTTGACGTAAACCGAACCGGTATAAGCTTTCATGGTAGAGAATACATCTGCCATCGGTACTCCGGTCAGTTTCACCTTATCGCGGTCTACATCGAAATAAAGCTGAGGTATCTCTGCCTGCAGTGAAGATGAGAGTCCGGCTATTTCTTTCCATTGCGATGCGTAATACATCAGTGTATCTGTTGCTGCCACGAGGTCGTCGAAAGTAGCGTCTCCACGTGCTTCGAGCTGCATTTCAAAACCTCCCGATGTACCCAGTCCGGGGATTACCGGCGGGGTAGAAAGATAGACCTTACATTCGGGATATTCTTTGAACTCTTTGCGTACGCGGTCCATAATTTCGTCGATGGTGATTTTGTCCCGGTCTTCCCATTCCTTCAGGATGACTGTCAGCTGGCTTCTTGCCTGGTTGGTACCGACACGCGGACTGCTACCGGTCACATTCTGTACATAGGCCACACCCGGTTCCTTCATCAGGAAGTCGATGGCGCGGTCGGTCACTTCGCGTGTTCTTTCCAGTGT
The DNA here is from genome assembly GCF_037890285.1 of Phocaeicola sp. HCN-40430. NCBI lineage: Bacteria > Pseudomonadati > Bacteroidota > Bacteroidia > Bacteroidales > Bacteroidaceae > Phocaeicola > Phocaeicola sp. HCN-40430. The sequence goes on along the minus strand of NZ_JBBKBS010000027.1, from coordinate 17,126 downwards.
ACTGCTTTCCGGCAGTTCCAGCTCTACGGTAAAGTATCCCTGGTCTTCAATCGGCAAGAAACTGGTCGGAGTCAGTCTGTGGAATACAAATATCATAATGAGTACCATACCGAATCCTACGATTACACGGCGTGGGTGCTTGACAGTCTGGCTAATCCATTTTACGTAATGGTTGTTTCCGATGTTCAGCCAGTTGTTTATGGCACGGAACACCCGGTTCTTGGGTTTGTTGGGATCTTCCGGTTTCAGAATCAATGAACACATTACAGGACTCAGCGTCAAGGCTACTACCGTAGACAGAAGTACGGATACTACGATGGTCACGGTAAACTGTCTGTACAGCTGACCGGTAATACCCGACAGGAAGCTAACCGGCACAAACACCGCAGCCAGTACCAGTGAGGTAGCAATGACTGCTCCTACCAGGCCTTCCATGGCTTTCTTGGTCGCTTCGTACGGACTGAGTTTCTCCTCTTCCATGATTCGTTCCACATTTTCTACCACCACAATGGCGTCGTCCACCACAATACCGATGGCCAGTACCAGTCCCAAAAGCGTCAGCATATTCAGCGAGAACCCGAATATCAGCATGAATCCGAATGTACCAATCAAAGAAATCGGTACGGCTACTACCGGAATCAGAGTGGCCCGCCAGCTTTGCAGTGACAAGTATACCACAATGATAACCAGCACAAGTGCCTCGAACAAGGTCTTGTATACTTCGTGGATAGACTGGGAAATGTAGTTTGTCATATCGAACGGAATGTTGTATTCCAGTCCTTCCGGAAAGTTCCGGCTGATATTCTCCATTTCCTTTTTCACATTTTCTGCGACTTCCATAGCGTTGGCTCCCGGAAGCATATAGATACCCAGTACGGCTGCATTTCCTCCGTTGATACCACTTTCGGTATTATACGATGCAGCTTCCAGCGAAATTCTTGCCACGTCTCTCAGGCGGATAAGCGATCCGTCCGGATTGGCTCTCAGTACAATTTCTTCAAATTGTCCGGCAGTAGACAGACGTCCCTGTGCGGTGATAGGAATGGTGATATCCAGTCCTGTGACAGGCTGCTGTCCCAATACACCGGCTGCCGATTCTCTGTTCTGGTCTTTCAGGGCATTCTGGACATCTTGTACGGTCAGTCCGAAATTGGCCAGTTTGGCCGGATCTACCCAGATTTGCATGGCATAGTAACGTCCACCCACGTTCGAGATTCTACCTACTCCCGGAATACGTCTCAACAGGTCGATTACGTTCAGTGTAGCAAAGTTACTAAGGTAGATTTCATCAAACTTCGGATCGTCCGAGGTCAGACAGATGGTCATCAACTGGCTTGGAGCCTGTTTTTCTACGCTGATACCATTCTGTATCACTTCTGCCGGAAGCCGGGACTCCGCCAGTTTGATACGGTTCTGTATTTCCACAGCCGCCAGATCCGGGTCGGCAGAAATATCAAATGTAACAGTTGCCGAGAAACCTCCGGAGTTGGAGCTGTTCGATTCCATGTAAATCATTCCCGGAGTACCGTTCAACTCCTGTTCGATAGGAGTAGCCACCGCTTGCGAAACGGTTACGGCACTGGCACCCGGATACGAAGCGCTGATTTTTACCACCGGAGGGGTAATCTGGGGATATTGGTCGATTGGAAGCATCATCAGACCGATGATACCCACAATGACAATTAATATGGAGACGACAGCCGAGAATACCGGTCTGTCGATGAAAAAGCTGACTTTCATGAATGTTTGTTTTTAAGGGTTCTTACTAAATCCGCTTTACTCTTGTGTTTCGGCTGCTGGTTTTCCAATTCGTACCTTCATGCCTGGAGTCAGTTTGTGGAATCCTTCGCTTACGATGATTTCTCCGGCCGACAGACCACGTTCTACCACTACATTGTTCTGGAATTCAGGTCCCAGTTCGATGAAGCGTCTTTCTACAGTCGAGTCTTTTCTCATTACAAAGATATGAGCGCCACCCTTTTCTATAATCAAAGCTTTCTGTGGAACAACCGTTGCATTTTTACGTACGTCGAGCAATACCTTTACTTTTGTAAACTGTCCGGGCAGCAACACGTGATCCGGGTTGGCCAGTTCGGCACGAACGGAGAATGTTCCTGTTTTCGGGTTTACCTGAGGTGCGGCGAAGTCCACCAGTCCTTTATATTTATATACACTGTTGTCTGGCAAAGTAATGGTAACGGTAGGTTGCCATGAGCGGGTAGAGTCTTTTTGCCCCAGAGTGACGTTACGTTCTTTACCCTTAAGATAATCCAGTGCAGTCATACTGAAGTCTACTAAGATTGTATCACTTTTTACGATTGTTGCCAGAAGCGATTTACCGCTGCCACCCACCAGTGTACCCAAGTCGACATGACGTTCACTGATCTGACCTGAGATAGGAGAGCGTACAATGGTATATCCCAGTTCCTGTTCTGCCTGATCCAGGTCGGCCTGGCTCATGCCTACACTGGCTACCGCTGTTTCGTAAGCAGCCACTGCGTTGTCGAGGTCGAGCTGGCTGGCTGCATTCTGTTCATATAGCGGACGGATACGTTCCAGGTCACGTTTTGCTTTATGAGCCTGTGCTTCATCCTTTTTCAATTGTGCCCTTACCTTATCCGCTTTGGCACGGTACTGATCCTGATTGATGACAAACAGCACCTGATTCCGTTTTACATAAGTACCTTCCGCAAACAACATCTGTTCAAGGAACCCTTCTACACGGGCGCGTACTTCTACAAACTGCTGTGCTCTGATTCGTCCTACATATTCCCCATAAATTTCCACATCCTGCTGCTGTGTTGGTGTTACGCAAACTACCGGTGCTTCGGGTACAGGTTTCTTTTCGCGGGTCAGGAAAAGATACAACGCAATGATAATCAGAATACCTATCCCTGTGTAAATAGTTTGTTTCCTTTTAATCTTTAAGTCCTTCTTTGTCAAAAAACGTCTCATAATCATTTAAGTTTTTGTTGTTTTAGATGCCACTATGTGGTTATGGGCAATATGTATGCCAAAGATACAGATTTTATTTGAATGTTGAAAATCAATGTGGTAAATCTCTTAACCCTCCTTCTTTTGTAGAAGAATGTGGATTGAATTTGTAGAAAAAATCCTCAATTTGTGAATAATGGTGAGTCTGGAAGTTTAGTTCAATTTGTTTCTGTGTAATTATTTTTCAGTCAAGTTCTCTCCATAAATGTTTCAATGCGGTAATGGGATGGTAAATCATCATGCGTGGCCCGGCATATCTCATTACCTCGCAGATACGTTCCTTCATTTTCGGGCTGTAGCAGTGGATTTTACACAAACGGCAGGTTTTCTTTTCTTCTCCAAAAGGACATTTATCCAAACGTTTCAGTGCGTATTCCAGCAGCTCCCTGCATTCTGTACACAACTCCTTGTTTCCTTCTTTATGGCGGCAGTAAAAATGAATCATCTGCCTTACCGTTTGCTTTTCTTTTTCTATTCTTGTTTCTTTCTTCATCTCTAAAAAACTTCGGGGTGCAAAGGTACTGATTTAAAATATATTTTTTTAACTTTGCACCCCGAAAAAATCTTTATAGCAAAATGATACTTAAGGAACATTTAGAGACAACTGTAAAGGCTCACGATCAGCAGTTGCATCGTCGAGTGGATCTATTGTTGCGTACGGGAAAACTTTTGGTGGAAAGTTTGGCAGATACCAACCGTATAGTCAGAAACATGAAGCGTACAGCCGCTTATTTGGGTATCCCTGAAGAGAAGCTCCATATCAATGTCAGTTACACCATGCTGATGGTAAATGTAAGCGATGGCGATTACTCATTTACCAAATTCCAGCGTATCGAGACTCACGGAGTAAATATGACTGCTATTTCCGAAGTCAGCAAACTTTCATGGCGTGCCATTGAGGAAGATTATTCACTCGACCGTTACGAAGAAGAATTGGAGAAAATCCGTACCAAGAAGCGTAATTATACTCCCTGGCAGGTAGCCATCGGTGCCGGTTTTGCCTGCGGTGGATTCTGTATTCAGTTCGGTTGCGACTGGATGGCTTTCCTTTATGCTTCCATTGCAGCCATTATCGGTATGCGTGTGCGTGCCAAATGCAACGAGTCCGGTTTGAATCATTATATGGGTATTGCGATTGCTGCCTTTGTATCTACTATTCTGGCGTGGGCATCTACATTGCTTCCGGCAGAGTGGACCACTACTCCGTGGCATCCGCTGTTGGCTTGTGCCCTGTTCATCGTACCGGGTGTTCCTTTGATTAACTTTGTCGACGATATGCTCGACAATTATATACAGGTAGGTATTGTACGAGCTGTCAATACTCTTCTGATGGTAGCGGCGATGGCATTCGGTATTGCCTTTGCGGTGAAACTGTGTCACATTGCCGACTTCTTCCCGACCATCAGTATGGTGCCTCACCATGCTTATTGGGAATATGCCATTGCAGCTGCAATCTCGGCAATGGGCTTCTCGATGATTTTCAACATCCAGCGCCGTTTGTTGTGGGTAGTAGCAATTGGTGGTATCATTGCGGTATGTACCCGTAACTTTGTCAATCTGGGTGCCAGCACAGACAATATCGGTTTGGATATGGGTCTGGTTATCGGTTCTTTCTCAGGTTCGGTACTGGTGAGCCTTATTGCCGTGAAAGCCGTACACTGGTTCCATGTACCTAACCACGTACTTACCATCCCTTCGGTTATCCCGATGATTCCGGGAGTATTGATGTATCGTATGCTGTTTGGTATCATCAATATCAATGTACAGTCTATCGACCAGGTAACTCCACTGATGAAAGCCATCGAGAGCGGTGTCAATTCCGGTCTGGTCATTATGGTCATTGCCTTGGGAGTAGCCATCCCGAATATCTTCGGTCGTAAGTACATTGCTTCTTCCAAAAACAAACGTCTGGCAGAACTGCTCAAAGAGCGTAAGGCAAGAGGTAAGTTTATAGAATGGTAAATGCATTTTATTGTATATAAATGAAAATACGGAGGTTTATATGAACATTTCATGTAAATCTCCGTTTTTCTTTCAGTGGCTTTTTTTGAGGGCTGATGTCCTTTTATGTATAACAATTTAAAACAGATAGTTAGTTATGATTCGATTGAACGTATTTATTCAGGTAGAAAAGCAGAATCGCGAAGCTGTAGTAGCTTTGGCCAAAGAATTGGTTGTTGCATCTTTGCAGGATAATGGTTGTGTAGCATACGACTTGTTTGAAAGTGCTACCCGCGCAGATGTGCTGATGATTTGCGAAACATGGAAAGATGCCGCTTCTTTGTCTGCACACGAACAGGCAGCTCATTTTACCACATTGGTTCCAAAGATACAGGAGCTTGCAGCCATGAAACTCGAAAAGTTCGAATTCTGATTTTATCTATTGATACAAAAAACGCGACTTGTATCGGAGGCTTGCGATACTTGTATCGTTGCTTATCGATACAAGTCGCGTTGCCCGTTGATACAAGTCGCGTTTTTTATTGATTTTGCGGGAAAGCTTCCTGAGCCGTTTTTCTGCAGGAACTGTACGCAGCTTTACCCGATAGTCACCTCACCGTCTATGGTATCCTGATTTACCCAACCGCCGATAGTACCAGATTCTATGGTAATACTGTTGCTGTTTATTTTCAGGGTAAGCGATGTACATTGTCCTCCTTTCAACTCTGCATGAGGTGTGTCGAGTTGCTGTAACAGTTTATCCAGTGCAATTTGTTCGCTTTTTCCACCTACGGTTATATTGAGTGTGATATCAGATGTAGGCTGGGGTACAAGATAGAATGTCGCCTTGTCGCCTGTAGATTCATAATCCCCTTTGTCACTTTTTAATTCCTTGATCACAGCTTCCGCAGCATCAATCATGCAGGACGTTTTTGCATTCAAGACAAAAGAAAGGGATTGGATGTCGTCTTCGGTGACTCCGTTGCCACAAGTAAACTTGAAGTTAATCTTATGCATGGCATGTCTGAATGTAAGGTAGACCGTGTGGTCGGAACCTGAAATAAGTTCTTGAGGGTCGGCCAGAAGAAGGTCTTTTTCATCCGCAGTGAGTGTGTTAAACTCGAAGATGCCTTCCTGATGTTTCTTTTGTTGCGGATAAACAGCCGAAAGCGAGATTTTTTTTGTTTCTTCCGTCAATCCCAACTCTCCCCACGATGTATTGTCGACTCCGTATGAGTAATCCACCGATAATTTTTGGTCGTTCTCTTTGGTGATAAACAGAGACATCATATCTCCTTTTGTAAAGCTTCCACTTCCGTCATTTCCCAGTTGTGGTGCACGCGACAATGGAGCTATACTTGCCACTATATTTATAGTATTATCATTTGTAGGATTATCAGGTGATTCATTTTTGCACGATACTGTACTGAACACCAAAGCAACTAATGTAAATAAAAGATTCTTATTCATGGATGTTTTCATTTAATAATTTAAAACTATTATTGCACTTCCGGAAAAGCCTTTTTCCAAATATCCTGACGAAGGTCGACTATTGTAAGCCCGGAAAAAGGGTGTAAAAGTGTCGGTATTGTTCCGTCATTGTTGTCAAGAGCACGCAGGTTGGCGACAGCTCCTTTTATTTCCGGAATGGTAGATTCCACATAGACGACCTTAAAGCGTGACAACGAAGCATGATTGGGTTCGGTTTCACTATAATTATTGTCACAGAAATAAATGTATTCCACGTTTCCTTCCGCATCAAATTCCGCTCCCCATATTGTCAGGGCATGCGTTCCCGTGCCTTTTCCTGCAAAATCGTAAGAGGTAAATCCGATGGCTTTATTATTTTTGAAGGCATCTTTCATTGTTTTATTGAAATTCTCTTTCGACATGTTCTTAATTTCAACGGCTATCTTATCATCTGTTGTGAAAACTTTATGGAAAAAGCCTTCGAAGTTATAGTTTTCCGGGCTTATGTTTTTACGGTCTCCGTTGATAAACCAGTTTACTCCACCCGTATCCCAACTGCCTTTATCATTAAAAGATTCTTTAAAAAAATTGAATACTTCGCTGTGCTGCTGGTTCTTTTCTGTCATCTTTGAATATTTTTCGGGACGGGCATAATCGTATTCCTGGCCATATTTTTTATCATACGCTTCAATATATTTCTGGTTATGTTCCATCCACCAATGTATCAGATTCGATGCACCTGCAGCCCAGCACATGTTTTTGTCGCCTATATATTCGAAACTCTTGTTGCAGTCATACCATCCGCATCCCTCTTTCCACGTAAGATACTGGATTTCGGAGGGTAATGGAGGATACATATTTTCGTATGCATAACGGAACCATATGCCCTCCTCAAATTCATATCGTCCTACATTAAAGCTTTTAATATTTTCCTTTCCTGGAAAGTCTGGTGCCTTTACCCCATACACCCAGCGTATCTGGTTGCTGAATTCTGTATCAATTTCACCCGTGCCGGAAGAATTCAATGTCAGATTAATTGTGGTCTGCATTCCCTGGTTAAATGCAGTGATGCTTTCATCAAGAGAGTAAGAACTGATCTTATCGCCAATGCTTAATTTAATCAGACCTTCTCCATCGTGATAAGGGGTTGCATCCTGTGGCAATATGATGGCTGTATACGTATACTGGTCTTTCTTGAACGGTTTTATCCATTTACGGACAGCATTCTCCATAGTTGTAACTTTTCCACTCTCCAAGGAGATGCTTCCGTCGGTAACGCTGTAGAGTTCCAGTTGTATATTGTCCGGGACATTACCTTTCAAGTTTATGCAGATTCTATGCAAGGCATGTCCGAACTGTAACGATACAGATGAGTCTGAAGGTTTTATTACGGCATCTGCATGCAGTATGTCAGTATTTGCCAGACTTGTTTGAGTTGTTTGGTCGACAGGTACAGCAATGGTTCTGTCCGTATCATTGCCCGATGGGAGCACCGGAAAAAGAGCCGACAGTCTTAACTCATTGGAAGAGAAATCGCTGCGTTTCAATGGGGGAGTCCACTGTCCGGCAAAAAATTCAGGCTTTAGAATTTTATATTCGGCTTCCGAAGCAACCATTAACTCTATGCAGTCGCCCTCAGAGAAGTTGCCACTGCCGTTTTCGTCCGTAACAGCACGTCCGCTACCGCTACTCCATGGTAGTGATTTATTGCACTGTAAAGCAATAAAATCACTCTCGTTTTGTAATAATTCATCATTTGAAGTACATGATATCATGAGTAGAGAGCAACAAATGAACGAATAGACATAAGTCTTGATTTGTGAAATCATTGGCATAAAAATTAGTAAGTCAATCAGGTTTTGTGACAAGCTATTAACAAATATGCAAAAATACATTATTTTGTTTATTTAATGTATTTATTGAATAAAAAGTAGAGCGATAGTTTAAAACCACTTCTGTTTAAACAATATATCAGCTTGTGTGAACGGTATTTTCATGTACTTTTTCAAAACAGTGAAAGCTCAAACCTGATATATTCAAGGAATGAGCTTTCACGGATTTATGGATATGAGGGAATTATTTCTTTTCCAGTTGCATCAGAATCTGTCCCATCATCATGATGTTTGCCGCTTTTAACTCTGGAAGACTGCTACGTATATAGCTGATTACATCCGGAATCAGTTCCGGAGAGTTCGGATAAAGGCGGGTTACATTGAGCAGAATCAGTTCGAAATCTTTTTCAGCCATTTCTTTCTTTTTGCTCTTTACCAGTTCGAAGTGTGCTCTCATGTCCCCTTTGGCGTAACATTCCACAATGTCGAACAACGGCTGGAAAGGATATTCTTTGTCCAGTTTCAGCGACAGGATGGTGTTTTTTACTTCCTGATACGCTTCCTGGTTATACTGTTTGCTCGCAAAGTAATGTCCGGAAAGATAAGAAAGCAGTTCCGAATAATACAGCTTCTGCAACACCTTCAGAGCCTCCTGTCTGGTTTCTCCTTTACATTCATTCACGTGTGCAAGCAAATATTCAGCCTTTTCATCCCGTACGTTAGTGGTGTAAAGTGTATACAGGAAGAAGTTTTCCTTAGCCAGTTTCTGCTTGTCGGTCAGCGATGCGAAATAGCCGTTTATGACTTCGAAGCCCTCTTTCATTTTCTTTTTCTCCAGGAGCGACATGGCATACGCATTAATCAGTTCCGGTGTTCTTTCTCCCTTGTCGTATCTTTCTTTCATACGTTCCGGTGTCAGTTCCGGGTTCAGCTCCTTTTTCACTTTCTCGATAAAGGCTTCTCCCGATGCAGCTCCGGTAATGGTTGCTTTTACCTGCTCTTTCTCATCTATTACCAGAAAAGTAGGGTAGACCTTTACGCTGTAACGTTTTGCCAATTCCTTTCCTTCTTTTTCTGCATTCAGCTTAATGCATACAAACTGCTCGTTGAAGAAATCTCCGACTTTCTTTTGTGGGAAAACCTCCTGAGCCATTTTCCTGCACGGGCCGCACCAGTCTGTATAAAAGTCGACAAACAAAAGTCTTTTTTCTGCTTTAGCCTGTTTTACGGCTTCTTCAAAACTTATGTGTCTGAAGTTGGTTTGTGCCATAAGAGGCACAAATCCAACCATTCCCAATGCAAGGGCTATTATTGTTTTTTTCATGAATCAATAAAATAATGATGTTTTTACTTATCGTGTACTGTTTCTGTATTCCACCTTCTTTACTTTAAGTGGAGTATTGTATACAAACTCTTTGTCGAGCGCTCTACCAGTCATGATAGGAGTGATTTCCAATGTCTGTGCCAATTCATACTTATAGATGGTACCTCTCTTATCTTCTTCTGCACTTGCATCGTAGGTACAAATTACGATATCAAGCTGTCCTCTTGAACGCCAGTCGAATGCAGCATAAGTGATTTCTCCGTCATAAGTCTTCACTACATCTGCTTGTTTTGTTTCGTAATTATACTTGTAGAAAGTCCGGTCGGTAGCATAAATCATGATAGGATACTCCGGAGAGAATGAGATGAATTTTGCCTTATCCAGTTCGGGTGCCTCTGTAGTAGTCAGTGAGTAACCCGCAACCTTTGTCGGGTTCACCGGATCTCTAACCAGCATTTTGTAGATGTAGAAGTCAGTATTGTTTTCTGTACTCTTCATCAGTGCATAGCTGTTGGCCCAGTTGTTTTCTCCGTATACGATAGTACGTTTGTCCTGATTCCATGGGAATGCTCCACCCTGATCGACCAGCTTCTTACAGTTCTTTTCTGTAAAGATACTACTGTAAGGACTACCGGTCTTTTCTACAGTAACAAAACAGTTTGCATCCATATCATACAGCATAATAGCTTTCGGTGAGCTGTTAGTGTGTGCTCCGTCCCAATAGTAGAATGCCTTCGGATACGGTTTAAACAGCTTGGTACTCGTCAGCGAGTAACGGTTTACCGGGCTTGCAAATACTTCACCCAGCATGATAGAGCCAATAAAGACTGCATCTTCAGTAATGTATCCTCTATCCGAATATTTGGCTGCATAGCCATATACATACTGTTGCGGGAACTGTTCCAATACTTTTACGGGGTGCTGTACCAGTCCGGAAGGGAATGTATACGATTCGTTATAACTCTTGTCTATATCAAAGATGGTCTTATCCTGAATAGAGTTTTCCAGTTTATAGGAACCCGATTCTGTGACAGCCCACAAGTTGAGGGTGGCACTTGAACTGTAAGTATATCCGGTGTACATCAGATCTTCGGCTCCCTTCAGCTGTGCCGAATTGGTAAAGATATTATGGATGACTGCAGTATCCCCTTCGCTGTCCGGCATACTGAGGAAGTCGATACCTACATTACCGTTTGCATCGTCTCCAAACAGATAAAATCCGGTGGTGAGCGAAGTGGTTACGGTCAGTGAAGATTCAGAAGCTACCCATTCAATTCCTGTCGATGCATCGGTAATTTCCAGATACAGCTTGTAGGTTCCCGGATTGGCTACCACTACAGTTTTCAGGTTCTTTTCATTACCTAATACTGTATGTGTATGATCGTTGTTGATAATGGTACTTTGACAGATATACCAGGTATATTTATACTGGCTTTCATCTTCTCCCAGTACACTTCCCTTGATTGTCGGATTAATCTCCAACTCTGTGATACCGGCCAACACAGAGTATTCTGTTTCTACTCCTTCTACAGTTAGCTCATTTACAGGCAAGCGATCGTATGAACCTTTGTCGTCTACACAGGCATTCAGGCTCAACCCTCCTGCAAGTATTGTCAAATAGATATATTTAAATTTCATAAATGTCAGATATTAGGTTAATTATTCACCTTTATAATAATCATCCGGAGTATCAAACTCTTTCCATGCATTCGGATCGATGGTGTTTACGTAGCTGCACCACATCATGGTATTATCCTCGTCCAAGATTGCATGTTCCCGTCCTTTCTTGGCTTCTTCCAGCAAATAGTTGGCAAAAGTTTCACTGATGGCGTTGGCACGAGCCATCGGCATGGTAGGATTGATTCCGATACGTGAAGCATAATCTTCTACAGTCGTATTGGTTACTTCCATCATCAGCAGCCATTTGGTTCTTGAGTATTTACCGAACGGTCCACCTCCGGTGCCGCTAAAGTCTCCCCACCATCCTTCCGGTTTTGCCATCACGTCGCATGCCACAATTTTATGAACGGTTGCATCGGGGTTATATCCATAGCGTTTCTCCGGATCATCGAATACCGGATTATCCTCGTAGTTGGTAAACGGACAAGTGAAGTATTCGTTCGGAATCAGTCTGAGCTGCAATGCAACTGTATCGTTCTGCATTCTTTCAGTACGGTTGATGGTTACATCGATGTAGGCAAACTGTTCTCCTGCCTTTATCACGTAATCTTTGGTAAACTCTACATAGTCTTCACCTGCTATTGCGTTGGTACTATCCTTGCCGATGGTGATAGAGAACGGTCTGTCATAATCCTTGGCAGTTCCGCTTGTTCTCACTCTCAGTTGCACAGTGTACGACTCTTCAGTCATATTTCCAAATTCCACCGGAGTATACGACTGATGTCCCCATTGTGTTTCCGGGTCTCTTTCTGCCGATCCCCAGCGAACGTCAAAATACAGTCCATCCACTCCCTCATAACTCATGATTTCCTTTTCACAGGACGAAAGTCCCATCATAGCCATCAGGGCATATGTGCAATATTTTATTTTTTTCATACTCATCAATTATTATCAAGTGTTTGTTATTGTCTGTTATCTGTTTCTACTTTCGGCAATGGTACCACATACGATGACGGCAACATCTTATAAGTACCGTTTGCTTCTGTACCCGACGGGAATTCCGTCATAGCATTTCTCTTGTAGAAATAGAACAACTGTCCTTCTCCGATGACTTCACGTGCAAATTCTTCGGTGATAAGGCGCATTTTGTTTTCTTCTGTCACATCTTCGTCCTGTGTCAGGTTTCTGTTCCATCTTATCTGGTGCAGACAGTCTGCCACTTCCTCCAAGTCGTTGCTGCATTCGGCTACTGCCAGATAGATTTCGCTTATTCTCATCAGTGGAATCATGTATCTGAAGTGTGAATCAGTGCTCACTTTTTCATATTTCAGGAAGTAGGTGATACCGGTACTTTCGGTAGCAGCCCCTTCGTCATCATCATCGCCGGTAATTACCACTTCTTCCCACATCTTTCGTCTGTAGTCGCTTGAACTGTTTTTACCGTAGAACGATTCCAGTTTTGAGTTTTCTCCCGAAAGACCACCTACGAAAGTCAGTGCATTACCTTCCAGGCTTTGTCCGTAAAGAGCGTCGTACAGATTATCGCGGCTGGTATTGTACAGTGCGAACATTACTTCGGTAGAGAAGAGTCTGTCCGGAGCACTTACAGAAGTGGCTGCACTTTTGGTAACCCATGGGAATGTTTCTTTTTCTGTTACTTCTTTAAGCAATGTTGTTGCACAATTGTAGGCTTCTGTCTTGTTGCCCATCCACATATACAGACGAGTGAGTAATCCTTGTACCGCATAGTAGTTCAGTCTGTACTGTCTGTATCTCAAATCATTCGATTCATTGGGAATTTCCGAATCCGAAGCCATTGTTCCTTCTTCTCTGACAGGGTCTTCATTCAGCAGCTTTTCTGCTTCTTTCAGGTCTTTCAATACCTTTTCGCATACTTCCTTAGCCGAAGATATAGCCACCATATCCTTGTTGTTCGGGATATCCAGATAAGGGATTGCCGGAGTCGATTCTGTCTGTGACGAATAAATCGGTCCGTAGAATCTCAGCAAATCGAAGTGGAGCATGGCTCTCATAGCCAGTGCTTCTCCTTTTACGAAAGGATAATATCTCGGCGAGATGGCACTACCTTCTCTGTCGCAGTGATCAATCAGGACGTTCAGGTTGGCGATTATCTGATACAGTCTGGTCCATAAGCTACCGGATGTACTTTCAAATGTAGCGTCAGTATAGCTGTAGCTTGCATATACTTTATACGGATGAGTACCGTTGGCCGGTACATTGTAATATTGAGCCATTACATCAAGTGGCCCCATCGACCAGGTACTTCCGTACACCTCATTTAAGCTGCTGTAAGCTCCGTTGAGTACAGTCAGGAATCCTTCGTTTTCTTGATATAATGCATCTTCCATAATACCATCTTCCATATCAACTTTCAACCATTCGGCGCAAGAAGAAGTGGCGATTCCCATGCAACAAACAAGCATGAATCTGGTCAGATATTTTTTTATTTTCATAATGTAATAATTTTAGCAGTTTTAGAAGCGGATACCAATTGAAGCTGAAATTTTTCTTGAGAACGGATAATCTATACCTCTTTCTTCCTTGATTGTAGAAAGGCGGAACAGGTTATTACCATACAAGCGGATGTTGAATGCCGAAGCTCCGATTGTTTTCAGCCATTTTACGTCAGTACATTCATAACCTACCGACAAAGAAGACAATTGCAGTGTGTTGTCATCTGCAATAAATCGTGAAGACATATTAGTCTGACTTGTATCGTCGATACGTTTAAACTTCGCGATATCTCCCGGTTTCTGCCAGCGGTCGTACAATGCACGTTTGTCCTGGTTGTATTTCACTTCTACATCGCTGATGTTTTCTACTTTGTTGAATAGGGTAGACAGGAAAGCCTGTCCGCCATAACGGTAAGTAAAGGTTGCGTTTATAGAGAATCCCTTCCAATACAGATAAGTACCGAAAGAACCTTCTATGTCGGGAGTAGTATCTCCGCAAACTACTTCATCGGCCGAATCCCATTTAAAGGTGTACGAACCGTCTTTCTTGATAAAGATTTCGTTACCGGTCATCGGGTCGATACCTGCCGAGCGCACTGCATACATTGCTGTACTGCTGGCTCCGTCGTAGTATCGTATCAGAGTCTGGTTGGTTCTACCTTGTTCATTGTATTTTTCCAGCAAATCACCAATGTTGTAATAAGTAGTCTTGATGTGTCTCAAGTTTGCATTGATGGTCCAGTTCAGGTCGTTGCTTCTCAGCAAGATGTAACTTGTAGTGAAAGTCACACCACGGTTCTTCATGGCACCTACGTTCATAGGCACTTTCGAAATACCAGATGAAGGCGGGAAGTCGATGTTCAGCAACAGCGGGTCGGTTTTCTTGATAAAGAAGTCTGTACTCAGTTTAAATCTGTTGTCGAACATTTCCACGTCGATACCAAAGTTCTGTTCGTTGGTACGCTGCCATTGCAATCCGCTGTTCCCCCACGTACTGATTAACGCAGCCAGTCCGAACATATTCGGATAGCTTGTATAATAAGTATAGATACTGTTCGCCATTTTAGCGTTCAGGTTGGCATTACCCGGGTTACCCAATGAGTAGCGCAGTTTCAGGTAATTCAGGATATCGTTCGGCTTGAAGAATGCTTCGTTGTGGATGTTCCATCCCAAACCGAATGACCAGGTAGTAGAGAACGGATTATTTACACCATATACAGACGAACCGTCGGTACGGAGGTTAAGGTCTACCAGGTATCTCAGTTTATATCCATAGTTGAAGTTGGCATAATAGCTGGCATGTCTTGTTTTCGAAATGGTCGAATACGGTTTACCACCATCCGGATATCCGTTTGAGAAGTTCGGATTCGAGAACAAGTCGCTGGAATAACCTATTGCAGAGAACTGCGACAAGTCTGTATTGCTTTCGCTGATCTGCATACCTCCGATTGCGTTGATGGTATGATCTCCGAAAGTCTTACCATACGATACATCCAAGCTACCGTCGTATGAAGAAGATTTTGTATTTGATTCCGAGTAACTTCCTCGTTTCAGCTGATCTGTAGTCAGGTATGTACTCATTTTCGGTGACTGGAACTTTTCTGCAGTACTCCGTCCTACGGTAAGTCCGAACTTACCTCTGATTCTCAATTCAGTCAGCGGTCTGTATTCAATCTGGAAGTTATTTGTAAATGCCAGCTGGTTGGTCTTGTCGAAACTCTTCTGCTGCAAGTCCCACAACGGGTTAGTGATATACTGTGTACCACTTGGACTTTTAATGGTTTCGATGACCTGTTCTACTTCTCCATATTCATTGTATTTATCGTAGAACGGGTTTGTTCTGGCAAAGCTGCTGAACGATACCATCGGATTTTCTATACCCGTATTGGTAATATTGGTTTGGTTAGAGAACGCAAACTTATCAATTCGGTAAGTCAACTGCACGTTACCGTTCATGATATCACGGCTGGAGTTTTTCATTACCCCCTGTGTATTGGTATAAGTCATACCGATACCATACCGGAACGCCGCGTCACCACCTTCTGCAAAGATGTTATGACTCTGTGTGAAACCTGTACGCAGCGGCTCATTCAGCCAGTACGAATCCAGTCCCTGTTTACTTCTCAGCAAACGCTGGTTATACAGTGTGCGATAATATTCATCAATAATTTGTCCGTCTTCACCCAGATCACCATAATATCCTGCCAGTTTTTCATATTGCAGTTTTTCTTCAGAATTCATCAGGTTATAGTCTGTCAGATCAGCCCATTCTACACCAAAGTTACCGTTGTAGTTGAATCTCAATCTGCCGGCTTCCGGTTTCTTGGTTTCTACTACTACTACACCATTGGCAGCCTTTGCACCATAGATTGCGGTAGACGATGCATCCTTCAAGATGGTGATGCTGGCAATACGGTCCATACTAAGGTCGGTGATAGTAGAAAGAGTTGTTTCAAACCCATCAAGGATAAACAGCGGCTGGTTTGGGTTGGTGGTATATTCGGTTTCCAGTCCCACGATGTTTGTACTACCGCCGATGTTCAGATTCATTGTCGCATTCGGGTCAGAACCGGCAAGATTGTTTTCCAGAATAATAAACGACGGGTCCAGTGCCTTCAAGCTCTGCAATACATTCTGGTTGCCTATTATTTTCAAATCCTTTTCAGAATAAGTAGCCATAGAACCGGTAAAGCTTTCTACCTTTCTGGTATAGATACCGGTGATAACAGTTTCCTGCAGCGATACTACATCCGGTTCCAGACGTACCTTTATATTGTCTCTGTTTCCGGAAAGATTTATGGTCTGCGTTTTCATACCTACATAAGAGAAAATAAGGCTGCGTACATTTTCCGGAATAGCAATTGAGAATTTTCCATCCAGATCGGTTACAACACCTACTCCTTTGGCGTTTTTGAATGTTACATTTACGCCCGGAAGTGGCATATCTGTATCATCTACAACCACGCCCTGATAAGTAATTTTTCCCTCATTGTTTACATCTTTTGTCTTTTGGTAGTTGTGGTTTTCTGCTGCTAAACACATTTGTTGGTTGCATATTGGCGAAGCACCTATTGCTAGAATAAAATAACAAAGTTTAGCATTGCACCATCTGTTTTTAAGAGGGTGGCAGATTAATTTGTGATAGTGTTTTTTCATACTTCCCATCAATTTGTTAGGATATTTATCTAATGCATCGCAAATATATGTGATTGTATATAATAAAACAACTTTATATAAAAGTTTTTATTTTTTAAAATATGCAATGTTGTTTAAATTACTTCTGTGTCTTTTAACACAAATAGTCTTTTTAATATTAAAAATGTGTTTACAGGGAAAAATGGAAAGCATAAAAACAAAGCAGGCCCACGGTACGAATACCGTGAGCCTACTATTTGTCAGTATTAATTTGAGTTTTTGAGTTTGTAAGTTTTTTAGTTTGTTAGTTTTTGAGTTGACAAGGTTTCAGGTGAC
>NZ_JBBKBS010000026.1:0-41885 GCF_037890285.1 Phocaeicola sp. HCN-40430 | reverse complement strand
GAAAAAAATATATAGCTATATTGCAGCGTTGGGTGCGGTGCTTTTGCTGAATGCTTGCGATAGTGATTTGGAAAAGGTAACTTATAATAGTGCTGAAGCAGTACCGGCTGCGCTTGAGGAGATAAAAACTTCTTGTGTATTGGAAAATAAAAAAGCAGATGAAGTGGCACTTACCTTGAATTGGACTGCACCAGAACTGAATTATTCGGGAGGCTACAGTGCTGCTGTTACCAATTATATAGAGATGGATGTGGCACAGAATAATTTTGCTAATAAGATGACTTTGTCGGCTGCTACCATCACTGATGTGACCAAGAGTTTTACTCATGGAGAATTGAATACTAATATCCTTAAATTGCTGAAGGATGGCTATGGTATGGATGTGGAAAATGATCCGGAAACATTTGTAGCTCGTAATTTTGAATTTAGAATCCAGAGCTCTGTATCTACAGAAGCTACTCCGGTTTACTCTAATGTCATTACAGTGAATATTACTCCTTATAGCATGGATATTGCTTATCCGGAAGTTTATGTGATTGGTAATTATTCTAGTTGGAAATGGGATACAGCACAGTCTCTGTTCAGCTTCAAGGAGAATGAAGATTATGAGGGTGTGATAGACTTTGGTGATAAATCTCAAGGTTTTAAGATTACCGGTGATAAGAATTGGGACAACGGGAACTATGGTGCTTCTGGAGATGGTGTAATTGAGGATGAAGCTGCTGAAATCACATTGATTAATGACGGTGGTTCAAAAGATCTCTCTTGTTACTCGGCTTACCGTTTCTATCGCTTTACTTTTAATACTTCTACTTTGGTTCTGAAGAAGAATTTGGGCTTCAATCAGTTAGGAATTGTAGGGGCTGCGGTTGGTAGCTGGGACAATGATGTAGTAATGGAATTTGATGCAGAAAAGCAGCGTTTCTATGCAGATGTAACCTTGACTGAGGGAGAGATGAAGTTCAGACTTGATGGAGCTTGGGATACAAGTTTTGGCTCTTCTACCGAAGGGTTGTTGGATAGCGGTGACAACATCAAGGTACCGGCAGGTAACTATCGTGTATACGTTAATTTGAATAACTCTGGTAATCAGACTTATGAACTGAATGCAGAGGATTATAATAAATAAATTGTAGGTTTTATATATAAAGGTATGTCTGCCTTTGCGCGGGCATACCTTTGTTCTAATACTTTGAAATTTCTATGAAAACGATTTGGTTTATTTGTATGTGGGTAGTCTGCGTGTGTACTGCCTTGTTGTCTTGTACTGAGGACGAGAAAATCATTGTTCCTGCTCCTAAACCTAATATTCCGCCAGGAGAAGTTCCTGAAGGATTCAGCTGTTCTTCTTCTCCCGATGCCGACCAGCCTCTTACTCTAACCTTTAAAGCTCCGGCTTCTTCTGCTCTTTATGGATTTACGGGAGATGTATACCTCCATACAGGTGTAATTGTAGAAGGCCAATGGCAGTTTGTACCAGCCGGTTGGAATGAAAATATTGATAAATGTAAATTCGAAAAGGATGCAGAACTGGAAAATGTATGGAGTATTACATTGTCGCCTTCTTTGCGTGAATGGTTTGGCTCAGGTACTACGCCGATAACTCAGTTGGGTGTTATTATCCGAAGTGCCGACGGTACAAAGAAAGGACTGGAAACCGATGAATTTATCACTGTAACTGACAACCTGTATACTGGTTTCGAACCGGGAGAAGTGAAGAACCAGTCTTTGCCTGCCGGTATGCAGTACGGCATTAATACCGATGTTGCGACAAATTCTGTGACGCTGGTACTTTATGACAAAGGAACTGATGGAGCACATCAGGATTATGCTTTTGTAGTGGGGGATTTCAACAATTGGACGTTAGCCAATGACGAGACCTCACAGATGTATCGTGATGAGGCTGCTGGCTGCTGGTGGATTACATTAAATAATCTTGATCCGTCTAAGGAATATCGCTTCCAGTATTATGTAGGTACAGAGATTGCGGGTTCCATGCGTTTGGGAGACCCTTATACCGAGAAAATCCTCGATCCGAACAACGATCAGTACATTCCTGAGAGCACTTATCCGAAAGCAGATATTGCTTATCCGGAAAAAGGGATTGGAATCGTATCTACCTTTAAGATTTCTAAGGAAAAATATGCTTGGAAAAATCCGGATTTCAAGATTAAAGATCCAGATAATCTGATGATTTATGAATTACTTTTCCGCGACTTTACCCGCAACAACGGTAGTGTAGATGTGGGCGATATTAAAGGGGCTTTGGCTAAACTGAAAGCCGGATATTTCCGTGACTTGGGAGTGAATGCCATCGAACTGATGCCTGTACAGGAATTTGAAGGAAACAATAGTTGGGGATATAACCCATTCTATTTCTTTGCCCTCGATAAGGCTTACGGTACAAAGGAAGACTACAAGGCTTTTATTGACGAATGTCATAGTCAAGGCATTGCCGTGCTGTTCGATGTAGTGTATAATCATGCAACTGGTTCGCATACTTTTGCCCGTTTGTTCTGGAATAGCTCTACCAATAAGACAGCCGATAACAATCCGTGGTTTAATGTAGATGCTCCTCATCCGTTCAGTGTATTCCATGATTTTAATCATGAATCGAAGCTTACCAGCGACTTTGTGAAGCGTAATCTGAAGTTTTTGCTCGATGAGTATAAGATTGACGGATTCCGTTTTGACCTGACAAAAGGCTTTACCAATACTCCATGCGATGAAGCCACTGCTAATAATTATGATGCAGGCCGTATCAAAATTCTGAAAGGATATTATGATGCGATTCAGGAAGCTAATCCGAATGCAGTGATGATTTGTGAACATTTGGTGGGCGATATGGGAGAAAACGAAGAGTTGGCGAACTATGGATTGAAGATGTGGAATAAGCAGTGTCAGGCTTATTATCAGACTGCTATGGGGTATGATTCTGATGGCAGTGGATTTGAGAATGTACGCTGGACAGGCAATGCCGGTAATCATGACGGTTGGGTAAGCTACATGGAAAGCCACGATGAGGAACGAACGGCATACAAGCAGGTTGCTTATTCGCAGGAACCTTTCCGTTCCAATTTGCAGGCACGCATGGCGCAGTTGGAGGTTAATGCAGCATTCTTCTTTACAATTCCGGGGGCAAAGATGATTTGGCAGTTTGAAGAACTAGGGTACGATGTGTCTATTAATGCCGACCTGCAGGGCAATGAATATCCGGATGATTCTCATCGGACAGATCCAAAACCTTTGCGCTGGGAGTATTTCAATGATTCGGCCAGAAAAAGATTGTACGATACCTATGGCAAGCTGATGAAACTTCGTCAGGCCAATCCGGAAGTCTTTGCACCGGAAGCCTTCCGAGAATGGCAGGTTGCTCAAGGTTACTGGGATAACGGACGTTGGATTCGTTTGCAAAGCACAAACGGTAAGCAACTGGTAGTGGTAGGAAACTTTACAACTTCAGAGATTACGGTTGCTAATGCACTGCCCAGTACCGGTAAGTGGTATAATATGGAAACAGGAGAAGAAGAAACAATATCTTCTACGTCGGTTACCTTGCCGGCTCATAGCTTCCGTGTGTATACAACATTTGCGGTACAATAAGTGTGTGAACATATAAATAGAGAGAGAAGACTTCGTATGAAGCCTTCTCTTTTTTTATGGCTGTCGTTTATTCTTATCGGGAAATAAGTGTTATATTACATTTCTATTTAATTTACATTGAAACGAATTTACAGAGATTTGAAAAGACTGTTACAATAAGGTGTTTGGATTATCGTACTTATATATACTATGAGTGAATGGATTACTTTTGCGGCGGGTAAAAAGAAATCAACATTAAACATAGA
Source organism: Phocaeicola sp. HCN-40430 (assembly GCF_037890285.1). NCBI lineage: Bacteria > Pseudomonadati > Bacteroidota > Bacteroidia > Bacteroidales > Bacteroidaceae > Phocaeicola > Phocaeicola sp. HCN-40430. The sequence goes on along the minus strand of NZ_JBBKBS010000026.1, from coordinate 38,037 downwards.
CATATAATAGAGTATGAAAAAAAGAATCATTCCTTTCTTAGGAATTGCTTCGTTGGGAGTTTTACTTCCTTATCCTGTTTTAGGGGAAACAGTAAGTAGTGATTTGAATCATGTGTCCATGAGTACTTTAGCCCAGAGTGGAGAAAAGGTGCATGGACGTGTCGTTGATGAGAAAGGTGAAGCAATCATTGGTGCTAGTGTTTTGGTAAAAGGAACAACAAACGGTACTATTACAGATTTTAACGGTGAGTTTGATCTGGCTGTAGAAAAGAACAGCGTACTGGTTGTAAGCTACATTGGTTTTACTTCTTTGGAAATACGTCCGGAAGGTAAAAAAGAAATTGTAGTAACTATGAAAGAAAACACCGAATTGCTGGAAGAAGTTGTTGTGTTGGGTTATGGAGCTAACTCTCGTAAACAAGACTTGTCGGCATCTGTCGGTGTATTGAACAATACAGAAGAACTGACTTCACGTCCGGTTAGTTCTACTGAAGGAATGTTGCAAGGACAATTAGCTGGTGTTACAGTACAGTCGAATGGTGGAGATCCTACTTCTGCACCTTCTGTAGTAATCCGCGGACAAGGTTCTCAGAATGAAAACGGTGAAAAAGTTCTTTGGGTAGTCGATGGAGTTCCTGGAGCACCGATTACTTCTATGAATGATATCGAATCGATTGTAGTATTGAAAGATGCTGCATCGGCTGCTGTATATGGTGCACAGTCGGGAGCCGGAGGTGTTATCTTGGTAACTACCAAGAAAGCAAAAGAAGGCGCTCCTTCTGTTACTTACGATGCTACATTTGGTATTCGTCAGGCAACTAATCTGATTGAGCCTTTGAATGCGGAAGAGCAGTTGCAAATGAGAAAAATCTCTTATGCTAATGCCAATACTTCTTTACCCGATGGCTGGGATGTAAATAAAAACCCATGGATTGCGACTACACGTACAAACTGGATGGATGAAATTTTCCGTACAGCTTTCTATCAGCGCCATAATGTGGCCATGAACGTGGGTACAGAAAATGCTTCAAGCCGTTTGTCATTATCTTATGACAACGATCAAGGTGTATTGATTAATACATTCAACAAGAATCTGTCTTTGCGTTATAACGGACGTTTCAAACTGAACAAATGGGTGACTGTAACGGAAGATTTGATATGGAAGAATACAGAAAAGCGTAAATCAGATACAGAATCTGGTTACACTGGAGCTATCTTGTCGGCAGTGTATATGCCAGCCAGTGCTACTGTGTACAATCCGTTGGATGGTTCGTATGGAGGTGTAACTACAGAAGACCCTGCATATATTGAAAAATATGGTTCAAACTATGCCGATATCCACGGGGATGCAGTGAATCCGGTGCGTTTGCTGGAAGCAGACAACCGCTACGATAGAACAAGTGATGTATGGTCTACTACCAGTTTGGAGATTGCCAATATCCTGCAGGGATTGAAGTTTACCAGCCGTTTTACTTATAACTTGCAGAGCAATTATTATAAGAACTTTGCTCCGATTCGTGATGAAGTTGGAAAACCTAATTTGAACAACGAACTGGACGAGACTACTTTCCGCTCGGATACATGGAAAACAGAAAATACATTGACTTACGACCGTATTTTCGACAAACACAGCATCGGAGCTTTGGTATCTACTACTGCCGACCATTACAACAAGCGTGGTTTGGAAGTAACAGGTACTGATTTCTCTGACGAAACGGCTTATCTTCAGTATTTGGCTTATGCGGGTTCTGTAGCTGCGGAAGATTATCTGGAAGGTCCTGATGCCAACGTTTCCGCAATTGCCCGTCTGGCTTATTCTTATGATGACCGTTACTTCGTAACAGCTTCCTGGAGACGTGACTATGCAGGACGTTTGCCAAAAGAAAACAATTACGGTGACTTCCCTGCTGCTACATTGGCATGGAAGATTTCGAATGAAAAATTCTTCCCGAAAAACGATGTCGTAAACTTGGTGAAACTGCGTGCATCATGGGGACGTGTGGGTAACTTGGGTTCTATCGACTATAATTACCGTTCAACTGTATTGGGACAAGAGTTTTCTAACGATTATGGACAATATGGACAACAGTCTTCATGGGGTAATGTAATCTATAACTCGATTGCAGTAAATCCTAATCTTACTTGGGAAACCTCAGAACAGTGGGACTTAGGTTTGGATCTTGATTTGTTCCAGAACCGTTTGTCTTTGCAGATGGACTACTTCGATAAACGTACTTTCAATCTGATTCAGACACAAACCATGAACTGGCCTTCTACCATTGGTCTGGATGCTATGTTGGTAAACCAGGGTGAAGTGCGTAACCGTGGTTTCGAATTTCAGGCTAACTGGAGTGATCGGGTGAATAACAACTTCTCGTATTATATCAGTGGTAATTTTTCTTACTTGAAAAACTGGGTATCGGATATAGGTGTGAAAAATGCAGATGGTACACCGGGAGTATGGGTTGGTGAAGGAGAATTCCGTTCTACACTGCCTTATATGTATCAGACAGCAGAAGGTCAGCCTCTTAATTCTTACTACTTGATTAAGACCGATGGTATTTTCCAAAGTGATGCAGAAGCTGCAGCTTATGTAGACAAGAACGGAAACCGTATTCAGCCGGATGCTGTAGCTGGTGACTTGAAGTTTGTAGACTATAACGGAGACGGTAAGATTGATGATGGTGACCGTCAGTACTGTGGTAGCGCTACTCCCAAAACAACATTCAGCTTATCTGGAGGTTTTACTTATAAGAAACTATCTGTAAGTGCAATGTTGCAGGGTGTAGGTGGGGCTCAGTCACTGTATGTAGCAAAATGTATGTTACTCAGCGATGTAGAAGGTAACTTCAACCGTTCGAAAGAAATTTTGAATGCATGGAGCGAAACAAATACTTCTTCTGATATTCCACGTTTGTCTAAGAACGACCCGAATGGAAACTTCACTACTCCATCCGACTGGTACTTGGAAGATGCTTCTTACTTGCGTTTGAAAAACCTGACTGTATCTTACGATTTGAGTGATTATCTGCGTAAATGGTCACATATGAAGGAAAGAAACAGTAGCCTGATGGTATACCTCAGTGGTGAAAACTTGTTTACTATTACAAATTATTCGGGTATGGATCCTGAAACAGGTGGATACGATGCCTTGAAATATCCTGTATCTCGAGTATTCTCTTTCGGTCTTAAACTTACTTATTAATAATTGAATGAACATGAAAAAATATATATCAGTTTTAGCGTTGTCTGTTGCCTTGCTTAGTTCGTGCAGCGATTTCCTGGATGTACAGTCTGAAGGAAGTCCTATCACAAACGCCTATTTTACCAACGACCAACAAGCCATTGATGCAATAGACGGACTTTATAAACCTTTCCATAAGGAAACCATGTTCGGACGTGACTTGTTCTGGGAACAGGGAGCCGGATGTGACGTAGTATGGGGACGCTCCAGAAGTTTCAACACCTTGGCTACAATGGCTTATACCGGTGATGAGAGTCCGTTGAAAAGTGCATTCGAACTGCTTTATCAGAATATTTCCCGTTCAAACTGGATTATTCAGCAATTGTTGAAGAAGCAGGCGGAAAAAGGACTTTCTGCGATTGAAACAAGAAGTCTGGGAGAAGCTTATTTCTTGAGAGGTTTTGCCCATTTTTATGTGGCATACCGTTATGGAACAGACGAACAGGGAGTACCTTTCATGCGTTACGAAGATCTGCCAGGCGATTATGATAACTCGATTCCTCCTCAGCAGAAATCAGTAGAAGATAACTACCGATATATCATTGAAGATATGGATCAGGCTATCCGCTATTTGCCTAAATTCGAAGAGTATGATACTGAAAATAGAGGTCGTGCACATCAGGCAGCAGCTGTAGCCTACAAAGCAAAAGTATATGCTTACTGGGCTACATGGGATGCTACTCAGTGGGAGAATGTAATCAAAATGGTTGATTTGCTGGAAACAGAATACGGACGCGACCTGAATCCTTCTTTCTCTCAGCTGTTTTCTTCAGAATATGCTGATTTCTGGAATCAGGAATATCTTTGGACAATTCCCTCGGACGGAGGTAATATCGGTGGGGGAGTAGACTTCCCGGGAGTAGTATTGGAAAACAAAGGATGGGGTGTATATAATGGCTGGGGACAGCTGAAACCGACTCTTGATATCTATGAAGAAATGGTGAAAGACGGTGAAGGTAACGAACGTCTTGTACGTTCTATTCTTGAGTACAACCAGGAATTCGAATATTTTGGTACGACAAAAAAATTCTATTCTACAGCCGATTATGAAGCCGGCTTTATGATTAATAAGTATATGGATCCGTTCAAACATAAAAATCCGGTAGAGAATGGATATGTGAATGCAAATGGAGACTGGCCTACCGCACGTCTGAATTTCCCGATTATGCGTTTTGCAGAAATGAAACTGTTCCGTGCTGAGGCTTATCTGATGACTAACCGTGCTGATTTGGCTAAAGGAGATTTGGATGATATCCGCGAACGTGTCGGTTTGCAGCCACTTGATCATACTCCGACAATGGCTGACTTGTATCATGAACGTCGTTGTGAGCTGGCATTCGAGTTTACTGACCATTTGTTCGATTTGAAACGTTGGACTCAGTCTTCTAATGCAGAAATCAAGGCTTTGGCAGAAAAAGAACTGAATGCCCGTCCTCGTATCCGTAAGTATGACGATCGTTCAAATCCGGAATCAACCTGGACTGAAGCTTATTATGAAGATTATACCAACAAACGGCCTTATGAGCAGTATATGAGAGTATTCCCTTATCCTTCGGATGTGGTGAAGAACTCAAATGGTAAACTGAAGCAAAATAAAGGTTATTAAGAAGTGAATAGATATAAATAATATAACTTTGTAACCGTCGATTCTGGATTTCGCTCGTCTGAGAATTGGCGGTTATATTATTTTTCAAACATTAATCTGTAAACTGAAACATATGAAGACAACACATTTTCTTGTATCTTCTTTATTTGTAGCGGGTCTTTCTTTATTGGGGCACGATACGGTAGTGGCACAGCAATATCCGGTCAGAATTCATTCGCATAATGATTATAAGCAAACAGTACCTTTCTACGAGGCTTATTCACAGAAAGTGTATTCGATAGAAGTCGACTTGTTCTATAAAGGCAAGGAGTTTTATGTGGCTCACGACGAAGAGGATATTAATTCGGAGTTAACCTTCGATGCTTTGTATCTGAATCCTATTCTGTCGCTGTATCGTCATAATGAAGGCAGAGCGTGGAAGGGATCGGATGAGAAAATGCAGTTGCTGGTAGAAATCAAGTCGGATAATACTGACGCTTTTCTGAAAGCATTGCAGCGTAAACTGAACAAGTATCCGGAAGTATTCAATCCGTCAGTCAATCCGTATGCGGTTCGTATTGTGATTACAGGTAATGTGCCAGAGCCCGAAGACTTTGACAAGTATACTTCTTATATTCTTTTCGATGGCAATTTATCAGAAGACTATACAGAAAAGCAACTTGAACGGGTAGGGGTATTCAGTACCAATTTCCGTGACTTGTCGAAGTGGAATGGAAAAGGCTCATTGGTAAAAGAAGACAAGAAAAAAGTGGTTGCTGCTATTGAAAAGGCACATGCTATGGGTAAACAGGTTCGTTTCTGGGGAGCTCCCGATGGTATGACTGCCTGGAATACTTTCCATATGTTGGGAGTAGATTATATCAATACGGATAAGGTAGAGAAGTGTACAGCTTTTTTCAGTGACTGGCATAACAAGCATTATGAGATTGCTTCAAAAGCTGTAGAGTCGGTACAGGGGGTAACCAAGACAGATCGTCTGGACAAGACTACTCACGATTTTGAGGGATTCAAGAATGAGAAGTTGCAGTTGGCAGAGCCGGTGAAGACTTATGTTCCTTCATTTGAATCCGATGGAACAGACCGTCCGGTGAAGAATGTCATTTTCCTCATTGGTGACGGTATGGGATTGGCACAACTTACAGCTGCAGATCGTGTAAACAAAGGCTTGACCATATTGAATATGCAGCATCTGGGACTGATTTCCACTTCAGCAAAAGATGCCTTTACTACCGACTCGGCAGGTGCCGGAAGTGCATTGGCTACCGGAGAGCAGAATAATAATCGTCATATCAGTATGAGTGAGGATGGAGTGGCTTATCCTTCGTTGACCGACTTTTTTGCAGAGCAGGGAAAACAGTGCGGGGTTGTGACTTTGGGAAATGTGGCCGATGCTACACCGGCGGCATTTTATGGACATACTACTGAGCGTGATAATGCCGATGAGATTACCCGTGAACTGCTGAAAGGAAAGATTTCTTTGCTGGCTGGTAGTGGTATGAGTAACTTCAAAGACAGAAAAGACGGAGTTGACTTATTGGCTGAGCTTCAGAAAGAAGGTTATCAGGTAGTTACAGAAGTGGCAGATATCAAGGCCGACGGAAAGAAAACCATCTGCATAGACGAAGAAATGGAAAAAGCGGCAGAAGCAAAGACCATCGGCTTATTGGCAGAAACAACTGCCCGTTCTATCGATAAATTGAGCAAGAGTTCTCCTGAGGGATTCTTCCTTATGGTAGAAGGAGCAAAAATTGACTATGCCGGACATTCCAATTGCTTCCCGGGTTCGATAGTAGAGACTTTAAGTTTTGATATGGCAGTGGCTGAAGCCTTGAAGTTTGCCGACAAGAACGGAGAAACGTTGGTAATTGTAACAGGCGACCATGAAACCGGTGGTTTGACCTTGATAGACGGTAGCAATGAAACGGGATATATGACGGCTCTTTATGTGACCGACGACCATACACCGATTATGCTTCCGGTATTTACTTACGGCCCGCAGGCAAATAAGTTTATCGGTAAGTATGCCAATTATGAAATAGCCCGTAAAATTAAGGCGTTGATGAAAAAATAATATTGCGAAGGCAATAAATTTATGGAAAAGGCTGTATCGGATATTTTCTGATATAGCCTTTTCATGTTTAGGGATAGATTTGTATATGTACAAAAGTAAATGGAAATTCTTCTGGAAATACGCTATATTCAGCGACGATGTCTGTATATCCGACGTCGTTGGCTGTACATTCAGCACCGTCGGCTCTCTATCCGGCGTTGTCGGTGATAGGATATAACTTGGATTGTATAGCGATGCTATTGAATGAAAGTAACTTGTTCTTTATGGAATACAGCCCCTTATGCGAGAGGGCAAATAGAAGACAAAAAGTGGAAAAATACCCGTATTAGAGAGAATTGGGAAAAATAATTTTGTATTTTTGGTTCTCTGTTAATGAAAGAATCAATATGAAAATACCCTTATTCCTCTTCTGTTGCATGCAGTTGTTACTATTCTCCTGTAATTCTTTTGCATGGGGGAAGTGTGGTATTTCCGATACTTTGGATACTAAACCGGTACACCGTATCGGCATGGATTTGCGTCCTTCGTATGTATTTCCTACCCGTGGATTCTTCAGCGGAAACAATGCTAAAGGCAAATCTGTGAATACCCAACTGGCGGCACATCTTAGATATTCTTTTCAGTTTTCTCCTGCTTCTCGTCTCAGGCAACTTTATCCGTATGCTTATCAAGGGGTAGGAGTGGCTTATAACACTTTTCCTCAAACGTCGGAAATGGGTAATCCGGTTGCTGTTTATGTATTTCAAGGTTCTCGGATAGCCCGTTTCTCTTCTCGTCTTTCATTGGATTATGAATGGAATTTCGGGGCTTCGTTTGGATGGAAAAAATACAATCGGGAAACAAATCCATACAATGATGTGGTAGGGTCGGCCATCAATGCTTATATCAGTGCCGGTTTTTTCTTGAATTGTCAATTGTCTCCAAAATGGAATCTGACGGCAGGTATCGATTTTGTACATTACTCCAATGGAAACACTAATTATCCTAATTCCGGGGTCAATACAGTAGGAGCCCGCATCGGTTTATCGCATACATTGGGGCAGGAAGTAGGGAGGCAGCATGTGTCTGAACATTGGGGGAAACTTTCGGGCAGGCAGCGTTTCTGTTATGATTTTGTGGTGTATGGTTCTACCCGTAAAAGAGGAATTATGTGGGATGAAGAGCATGGTGAATTGATTCCAGGGTCGTTTGGGGTAGCTGGATTTAACTTTAATCCCATGTATATTGTAAACAAGTATTTCCGGACAGGTATATCGCTTGATGCACAGTATGATGAAAGTGCTAATTTACGGGAGTTTCGCGTGGAAGGGACCGGTGGAGAAAATATCAAATTCTATCGTCCGCCGTTTCGTGAACAGATTGCCGTAGGGGTATCCTTACGTGCTGAACTGAATATGCCAATTTTTTCGGTAAATGTGGGAATCGGACACAATTTGTTTTTTACAGGAGAAGATACACGTGGCTTTTATCAGATATTGGCCTTGAAAACCTTTCTTACCCGGCATGTTTTTCTTCATGTGGGATATCAGTTGAACAACTTTAAAAATCCGAATAATTTAATGTTAGGGATAGGATACCGTTTCGGAAGATAAAAGTTCGGATATAGCAAAGGCTCCCGAAAGCAATATTCTGTTTTCCTTTCAGGAGCCTTTGTATGGTGTGTGGAAGAAGATTTGTCTTTTTCCACAGTATGTAAGAATAACAGTGTTATCCTAACAGTTCTTTTACTTTGGCAGAGATGGCGCGTCCTTCTGCAAGACCAGCCAGTTCTTTGCTGGCAACACCCATTACCTTACCCATATCTTTGCCACTTGTAGCACCTGTACGGGCAATGATTTCTTTTAGCTTAGCTTCCAGCTCTTCTGCCGACAATTGTTTGGGCAAGTAAGCTTCGATAACGTGTACCTGAGCCATTTCTGCTTCAGCCAGGTCGGCACGTCCCTGTCCTTCGTATACAGCGGCTGAGTCTTTACCCTGCTTTACCAGTTTCTGCATGATTTTCAGTGCAGCATCGTCTGTCAGTGTATCGTTGGCTCCCGGAGCTGTCTTGGCTTCGAGGAAGAATTTCTTTACATTGCGCAAGGTTTCCAGTTTTACCTTGTCTTTGGCTTTCATAGCCTCTTTGATATCATTGCTGATTTGATCGAATAAATCCATAGTCGTATTTTTTATTGATATAGTTTAAAATGTAATAATACCTGAGTTTGTATCAGTCGTTTCCGGTTGGTTGCTGACAGGAGCATCAATGGTTGACTTCGATTTGATACTTTCCAAAATCAGTTTGGTACGCTGATAAGTAGGACTCGCTTCTACCATGCTGATGATGTCGTCGTTGTCCAAATCTTCCTGTGAGAAAGTATAGATATTGAAGCGGCGTTTGTCTTTGTTGCTCTTGATGATGCTTTCGCCGTAGTATTCGTCACGGCGTTCGTCGCGGCGCTGTTCTTCTTCTTCCAGTTTTTCCAGGCGTTGCTGTTCTTCTGCCGAACGTTTGTTGAGCAGATTGTCCATACCCGGAATATTCTTGATACCGAATCCGGTAGCCAGAATGGTAAACTTTACTTTGTTCTCCAGTGCATCATCGATATAAAGACCCCATTTGGTTTCCACATCTTTTCCAAAACGGCTCATGAAATCGTGAACTTCGTTCATTTCTTCCATCATCAGGTCGTTCTGGCTGCTGTATGAAATATTGAACAGAATCTTTTTGGAGTTGAATATATCATTGTTGTTCAGCAACGGAGAGTGCAGGGCATCGTTGATGGCCTGTGTTACACGGCCTTCCCCTTCGCCGAATCCGGTACTCATGATAGCTACACCTCCGTCTTTCAAAACAGTTTTCACGTCGTTGAAGTCGAGGTTGATTTTACCACGTATCGTAATGATTTCGGCTATGCTTTTTGCTGCAATAGAAAGTGTGTCGTCTGCTTTACCGAAAGCATTCAATACACTGATATCGGAATACACATCGCGCAGACGCTCGTTGTTGATAACAAGCAGTGCATCTACGTGCTTGCTCATTTCTTCTACGCCATCGAGTGCCTGGTCGATTTTCTTATTTCCCTCGAATACAAATGGAATTGTCACAATCCCTACAGTCAGGATGCCCATATCCTTGGCAGTCTTGGCAATGATAGGAGCTGCACCAGTACCGGTTCCTCCACCCATACCGGCTGTGATGAATGCCATTTTACAGCCGTCGTTCAACATGTTTTTTACATCTTCCAAACTCTCTTCTGCGGCTGCACGTGCGCGTTCGGGACGGTTTCCGGCTCCCAGCCCTTCGCTTCCCAACTGGAGTTTGATAGGTACAGGCGATTCGTCGAGTGCCTGATTATCTGTATTGCAAACCACGAATGTTACATCGTGGATTCCTTCTCTATACATATGGTTGACTGCGTTGCCACCGCCACCACCTACACCGATGACCTTGATGATGCTCGGTGTTCCACCTTGAAAATCGAATGGCATAATTGTTTCGTCAGACATAGCTTCTTTTTCTTATATGTGGTGAATATTTTAATCTTTCATGATATCATCGGCCCCTTCCTTAATCTTTTTCATAAAGATACGGAACGGATTGTTATCATCTTTCTCTCGTTTGATTTCGGCTATCAGTTCGCCAATTTCATCGGCACGTTCATGCAGACCGATGGTTCTGGCTTCTTCTGCCTTGTTGAGCGCTGATTTATAATTTTTCTTACCCAATAACCGTTTGGCTTCTTTGATAAGATTGTCACAGTTTTCCAGTTTTTCACGCTTTCTCTGCTCTTCTGCCTCTTTTTCTCTGCGGATACGTTCCTCTTCTTCTGCTTTCTTTCTGGCCTCTTCTGCTTTACGTTTCTGCTCTTCGATGTCTTCGAAAATTGTACGCTGGTAGCCATGCGGGTCTATCTTGCAGCAGTTTTCCTTGCCGGCATAAAGCAGTCCTAAAAGTGTATTATGCGTACCGTCTTTAGGTATTTCAACAGTTCCGGTCAAGCTGACTTCGCCAATTGGGACGATTCGGATTTTCTCGATATGAGTCAGACGGGCAAAGGCTTTGTCGAAATTGGGAAGATTGGAGGCTCCTCCTGTTACAATGATGCCTGCAAGCAACTTGTCGCTGTAGCCTGAAAGAAGGATCTGATTCCAGACGTTTGTCAGGATTTCTTTCACACGTGCTTCTACAATATCCTCCAACTTGCGTGCCTTGATAGAATATTTCCCGTCAATAATGAATTCTTTGTTGGGGTCTGCTTCGTATTCTGCAGTATCGGTATAAGCACTGGCATATTGTAACTTCAAATGTTCTGCATCTTCTTCTTCAATCTGCAGGCTGCAAATATCCTTTGTGATGGCATTACTGCCCAAAGGAATGACGGCCAAATGACGGAGAATATTGCTTTTATACACTGCTACAGTGGTAGTATCCGCTCCGAAGTCAATCAGAGCACATCCTGAGCGCTTTTCACTGCTGCTTAAAACGATATCGGCAGTGACTGAAGGAGATAGTAAGTATCCGGCAACTTCGTATCCTGCTTGTCTTACGCATTGCTCAATGCTGCTTTTTAAAGTATTGCGGGCAATGATATTGAGATAACGTCCTTCGATATGATCGGAAGGAATACCTACAGGTTCGGTTGTCAAGTTGTTGCCAACTTTATATTCTTGTGGTTCTACGGCAAGTATTTCTTTGTCCGGCAAAGCAATTTCACGGTTGCTTTTCATCATAGAATCAATCAAAGCCTGTGATATTTTGGTATCTTCATCCAGTTGTTTGACTTCTGTATGATGAATGCTGCGTACAGACTGTCCTCCCATACCCACATACACTTTCTTGATGGATGCCTGTAAAGTGCTTTCCAATTGCTTGATGACTGAGCTCAGTCGCTGGGTGGTTTTGTCTAAGTTATAAATCACTCCTTTCTTTATGCAGTCGGCAGAATACTCATTGGCATAGGCAAGAATCTGTATGCTTCCGTCTGCGTTTTTTTTCCCGGCAACGCCTGTGATTTTGGTTGATCCCAGCTCGATTGCTACTATAAAATCTGTTACTGCCATATCTTAATTCTCCTTTTTTGTACAAATAATTTGGTTGCTGAACTCTATACTGATACGTTCGTATTTGTTCCAGCCTACCTGATTTAAAGCCTCTTTATAGAAGGTCTGCAATTTACTGAATTTTTCGTTATAATCGCCGCCTTTTCCTAAAAAGAGTATGTGCTTTCCTACTCGAGGTACTAATTCCAGTTCCAGTTTAGGAGTCACATTTATTTGTTCTATCTGTGCTTTCCAGAATTCATTACTCTGTAGGAACTTTGCCAATGGATAAAGTTCTTCTTTTGCAAACTTCCGGTCTATGAATCCTGTTGCTACCGCCACATGTACGGGTTGACTAAGAGTAGTCATAATCTCTCCCTTGCTGTCAAGATAATAATTATCTCCATTATTGCTGAGGATACGGATGATAGGAACACGTTGATAAAGTTCGATGGCAACTTTTCCTCCACTGGTCAGATAACATTCTGCTTTTTCGATAAACGGATGTTTGGTAAGCGTTTCTTCTATACGTCGCACATTGATACTGCCCAATTCTTTACCCTCGGGAAAGAGTTTGTTACGTTTCAAAATACTTTTGATTTCATCTGAAGTGATAAAACCATAGTCGATGCTGTCTTTTATGCTCAATTCCATACCCTTGCAAGCCCGCTGATTGGGTTCGCTGTTCAGTACGGTAGCAGACAACACGAGGTAAGCTGCTATCAGTAAAAGTATGCAGAGTATGAAAATTCGTTTTATCATCGGTCTTTTAATATATCGTAAATTTGAGGTACGTAATTATCTATGTCGCCGGCTCCCAATGTAATAAGCACATCGATAGGCTTGTTCTTCAACAATTCTATTAACTCTTCTTTTTTGCAGATGCATTTTTGCATATCGGGGCGAAGGCTGTTGTAAATAAGCTCGCTGGTTACTCCTGGAATAGGTGCTTCGCGTGCTGGATAGATATCAAGCAGAATGACTTCGTCTAGAAGAGACAGACTGTCTGCAAATTCCTGATAAAAATCACGGGTGCGTGTATACAAATGAGGCTGAAATACTGCAGTGATTTTTCTATTCGGATACAATGTGCGGATAGAAGTGACGCTTTGTTTGATTTCTGCCGGATGATGTGCATAGTCGCTTAGTAAAACAATTCGTTCGTTTTTCAACTTAAAGTCGAAACGACGATCTACTCCTCCGAAACTTGCCATGGCATTGCGTATTTCTTCTGCTGTTGCTCCGCCAATCTGTGCCAAAGCCATTGCAGCAATACCGTTTTCAATGTTTACATAAACAGGTACTCCCAACTGTATATTTGTGATGTTTCCAAGTGGTGAAACATAGTCAAAATAGATTTCTCCATTTTCTATTCTTATGTTCTCTGCATGGAAGTCGCCTTCTGTAGTAGAGTAGGTATATATTGTAACTCCCTGTTGCACGTCTGGTACAAGCTCCAATCCTTTTTTCAATATCAGATAACCATCCGGACGTATCAGAGATGTGTATTTACGGAAACTTTCCAGGTAGGCTTCGTGAGTACCGTAAATGTCCAAATGATCGGAGTCTGTAGCGGTGATAACAGTAGCATACGGTGTCAGCCAATGGAATGAACGGTCGAATTCGTCGGCTTCGATAACCACAAACTCACTTTTTTCGGACAACAGCAGGTTGGTTCCATAGTTCTTGGAAATACCTCCTAAAAATGCGTTGCAGCCAATGTGAGACTGGTGAAGCAGGTGGGCTGCCATCGTCGAGGTGGTTGTCTTTCCATGTGTACCAGCTACACACAGGCCTTTTTCGGTTTGTGTAAGCATACCCAATACCTGCGCACGTTTCTGTATTTCAAAGCCATGTTCCTTGAAATACACCAGCTCCTGATGTGTGGCTGGTATGGCAGGAGTATAAATTACCAGTGTGGTATCTGGGTTTAGGAAATCACTTGCAATAAGGGCTGTATTTTCTTCGTAATGAATGTCAGCCCCTTCTTTTATCAGTTTTTCTGTCAGTTCACTTGGAGTACGGTCATAACCTCCTACTTTCTTGCCTTTCGACAGAAAGTAACGGACTAAGGCACTCATTCCTATTCCTCCGGCTCCTATAAAATAGACTGCAGATAGTGTATTAATGTTCATGTTTCTGTTGATATTGTTCTGCTAACTTACAAACCTCTTGTGCAATGATATTGGCAGAGTCTTTGAAAGCTAATGCAGCAATGTGGTTACTTAACTTCTTCAATACTTCCGGTTGCTGTACTGTTTTTATAGCCAAATCCAGCAATTCTTTTTCGGCTTCTGCATCTTTAACGTAGAGAGCTGCCTCTTTGTTGACCAGAGCAAGAGCGTTTTTGGTTTGATGGTCTTCAGCTACATTGGGTGAAGGTACCAGAATGACCGGCTTCTGCAACAGACAGAATTCGGAGATGGAACCGGCACCTGCACGGCTGATTACTAAATCGGCCGCACTATAGGCTGTAGCCATATCTGAGATAAAGTCTGTAGTATAGAGCATCGGTAGTTCTCCTGCTTGTTTGACTGTCTTTCTAGCTTCGTCGATGTAGAATTTACCAGTCTGCCAGATGAATTGTACGTCGGAATGTTTGATCTTATCCAATCCTTTCATCACACAGTTGTTGATAGTGCGTGCTCCCAGACTTCCACCTACAATCAGTATTGTTTTTTTCTGAGGATCCAGACCGAATGAACGGATGGCTTCTTCCTTATTGATGGATTTCAGTAATCCTTGACGGACAGGGTTTCCTGTTAATATGATTTTTTCTTTATCAAAGAAGCGTTCCATGCCTTCGTATGCCACACATATTTTATCGGCTTTTTTAGCCAGTAATTTATTAGTGACACCAGCATACGAGTTCTGTTCTTGGATGAGAGTTGGAATACCCATCATTCCTGCCATCTTTAATGTGGGACCACTGGCATATCCTCCCACACCTACTGCAGCATGCGGTTGGAAGTCTTTAATGATTTTACGTGCTTTCAGCTGACTGCGTATAATCTTAATCAATACGCTGAAATTCTTCAGAAGGTTTTTTCGGTTGAATCCGGCAATAGGAAGACCGATAATTTTATAACCTGCAGCGGGGACACGTTGCATCTCCATACGTCCTTCTGCTCCGACGAAAAGAATTTCTGCGTCAGGATGTTGTTCTTTTATGGCGTTAGCGATAGATACAGCCGGAAAGATATGTCCTCCCGTTCCACCTCCGCTGATAATGATTCTTAATTGTTTTTTCATTGTCTTTATTTTATTGCAAAGTTATGAATAAACTCTTAAAATAATGATTGTTTACTTTTTTTATCATTCGGACTTTAGTGTATCCTGTTGTTTTTCTGTTGTCGAATCTTCGGTTGCGGAGGTTTGACTGTTTTGACCTAATTGTGCTGCATTTTGAAGTAGAGCAATAGCGGCTTCTTGAATCTGTACTTGCTTACTATGCTCTTCTTCCTCTTGTTGCTGCTTTATTTCGTACACGCGCCGGCTGATGCTTAATATGATTCCAATGTAGGCACAGTTTACCAGGGTAGATGTTCCTCCTTTACTGATTAGGGGTAAAGGCTGTCCGGTGACCGGAAGAATCCCTACAGCAACAAGCATATTGAACATGGCTTGAGAAACTAATAGGATTCCGATTCCCATAACGAGAAAGGCGTAATAAGACTTGTCGCAATTTCGGGCAATTTTCCCTATACGCATTAACAGAAGAATATAGAGAAAGGCGACAAACGCTCCTCCTATCAGCCCTAATTCTTCGATGATAATGGCATAGATAAAGTCGGAGAAAGCTTGCGATAGGAAATCACGTTGTACACTGTTTCCTGGACCTTTTCCCAAAACGTTACTGGTTGCAATAGCAATATTGGCATGGGCGACCTGAGCATCATTATCAATGTCAAATTTGGCAGGAGGAACATTGGTCTTATTATGGTCTTTCAGACGTTCTTTCCAAGTTACCATACGATGCAGTCCTACCTTATCCCATGCATTATCGGGAACGTATTTGATGGTAGTGAAGGCAATGAACATGGAAGCCAGTCCTATCCCCAAAAGTAAACCAAGTTGTTTCATCGGGACTCTGCCAATGAACATCATCAAAAATACACTTCCTGCCAGTAATACGGCTGTAGACAAGTTTTCCGAAACTATCAGTCCGCAGGTAATTCCTGTAATCCACAAGATATATTTCATAGCCTTGCGGCTGGCCTGTTCCTCCTCTTGAAGTTTAGACAAAATAAAGGCCACGGTAATGATGGTAGCCATCTTGGCAACTTCGGAAGGCTGGAACTGAATGAATCCTAAATCTATCCAGCGGCTTGCTCCGTTGATTGCCGACATTCCTAATACGATGAGTAGAAGAATCCATGAAATAGGGAGGAGTATAATTCCTGCTTTAAATATACGGCAAGGTATGTTGTGGGTAACCCATACAACGAAAGCACCTACCATCAGCAGTATCAGATGATTGGTTATAGGTTTCCAGTGATCCCCGCTTTTATAGGTCAGGGTACTGGAGGCACTGAATACTTCGATGATAGAGACAAGACAAAGTAACAGGAAGATAATCCAGATTACTTTGTCGCCTTTGAATAAATTTTTTAGCAAATCCATATTGGATGTTTGTTTATAAATTTCTCACACATTCTTTAAATTGATCGCCTCGGTCTTCGTAGCTGCGGAAGAGGTCGAAGCTGGCACAGCAAGGACTCAGAAGAACAGTTTCTCCTTTTTTTGCCATCTGATAAGCTGCATCAACTGCATCTTTCATACTTTGTACATCAGCAATAGGAAGTCCGAAGTTTCCAAAGAACTCATGCAACTTTTCATTGTGGAGTCCAAGGAAAATCAATCCGGAACATTTTTCTCTCACCAGACCAGCTATCTCGCTGTAGTCATTTCCTTTGTCTTTTCCACCCAAAATCAGCACTGTTTTTGTTTTCATGCTTTGTAAGGCATACCAGCAAGAATTGACGTTTGTAGCTTTGGAGTCGTTGATGTAATCTACTCCACGTACACGAGCTACCTTTTCCAGACGATGTTCTACTCCTTTAAAATCTTTCAGTGCTTCGCGGATACACTCCTTGCGTATACCGGCAATATTAGCCGAAATACCTGCAGCCATCGAGTTGAACAGGTTGTGTGTACCCGTCAGAGCCAATTCTTCTTCTTCCATGTTGAAAGCGATGGGTTCGGTAAAGTAAACCTTCTTCTGGTCTACGAAGGCAGCCAGTCCATCTTTCTTATGTTCTGCAAACGGATAATAATGTCCGTGAATGCCATATTTGTGTAATTCTCTTTGGATGATAGGATCGTCACTCCAATAAATAAAAGCATCCTCATCCGTCTGATTCTGGATGATCCGGAATTTAGCATCAACGTAATTCTGCATTTTGTGCTCATATCGGTCCAGATGATCAGGAGTGATGTTCATCAGCACTGCAATGTTTGCGTGAAACTTATACATGTTGTCCAACTGGAAACTGCTCAATTCGATTACATAATAATCGTAGTTGTATTCAGCTACCTGATACGCCAGGCTTTGTCCGATGTTTCCAGCCAGTCCTACATTCAGTCCGGCTTTTTTGAAAATATGATAAATCAACGAAGTGGTCGTTGTCTTTCCATTGCTTCCGGTGATACAAATCATCTTGGCATTGGTATAACGGCCTGCAAATTCAATTTCTGAGATGATAGGTGTTCCCTTTTCTCTCAGTTTAACAACCATGGGAGCATCATTAGGGATACCCGGGCTTTTAATCACTTCATCTGCATTCAGTATCAACTCCTCTGTGTGTTTACCCTCTTCCCAGGGGATGTTTCTTTCATTCAGCATTTCCTTGTATTTGTCTTTGATGGAAGACATATCGGAAACAAAGGTGTCAAAACCTTTTTTCTTTGCCAGCACAGCTGCTCCCGCACCACTTTCGCCAGCTCCTAAAATGACAATTCTTTTTGCCATGATCTTTTTATCTTATTTTTAAAGTAATAATCGTGATAGCTGCCAGTACGATGGTTACAATCCAAAAACGTACGGTTATTTTTGATTCATGAAAAACATTAGCCGGTCGTGTAATTAAATAGGTACAGTTCGGGTCGAGCTGTGCCATTGTAGTACGGAAATGGTCATGAATCGGAGTCCGTTTGAAAATGCGCTGACGTACTCCTTTCTTTTTTCCTTTCTGGAAATATTTCACCTGTAAGATTACAGACAAATTCTCTACCAAGAACACACCACACAAAATAGGAATCAATAATTCCTTATGTATGATGATGGCAAATACAGCAATGATTCCCCCAATGGTAAGACTTCCGGTATCTCCCATAAACACTTGTGCCGGGAAGGCATTATACCAGAGAAAACCAATCAATGCACCGATAAAGGCACAGATAAAGATAACCAACTCTTCACTTCCCGGTATATACATAATGTTCAAGTAGCTGGCATATTCTATATGACTGGATACATAAGCCAGTATCCCAAGTGTTACTCCTATAATCGCGGAGTTTCCCGCAGCCATGCCATCCATACCGTCGTTCAGATTGGCTCCGTTTGATACGGCTGTTACCACGAAGATTGTAATCAGCACGAATACGATCCATCCGATACTTTGTGCCTTGTCTCCCAGAAAACCTACAAAGTCGGCATAATCCAAATTGTTGTTTTTGAAGAATGGAATGGTCGTCTTAGTAGACTTCTCATCCTGACTTTTATGTATAACCTCTATAATCTGTCCGTTTTTCTGGATTTCCACATTCTCTCGAATGACCACACTCGGACTCAGATACAAGGTTAATCCTACAATCAACCCAAGACCTACCTGGCCGATAATCTTGAATTTTCCGTGCAATCCTTCCTTGTCTTTTCGGAATACTTTGATATAATCGTCCAAAAAGCCCAGTGTACCAAGCCAAATGGTAGTAATCAGCATCAGTATCATGTATACATTGTGCAGCTTTCCTAACAGCAAACAGGGTATCAGTATGGCTACAATGATGATAATTCCTCCCATCGTCGGTACACCCACCTTATTGACATTGAAAGGATCAATAGATGCATCTCTTTGCGTCTCGGTGATTTGTTTTCGTTTGAGTAAATTGATGAAATATTCTCCAAAGATAGCCGAAATCAGCAAAGCCAATATGATTGCCATTAATGACCGGAACGATACATATCCAAACATGCGTGCTCCGGGGAAGTTCAATTGCTCAAGATAATCAAATAAATAATATAACATGTGATGTTTTAGTTTTCTGATTCAAAAATATCTTTCAATACCTCTTTGTCATCGAAATGATGTTTTACTCCTTTTATTTCCTGGTAATTTTCGTGTCCTTTACCTGCCACCAAAATTACATCGCCATTTTGTGCCAGCATGCAAGCTGTACGAATTGCCTCTTTACGGTCTACAATCGATACAACTTTTCTCATATCTTCTTTGGAAAGACCAGCCAGCATATCGTTAATGATATCCTGTGGCTCTTCAAAGCGCGGATTATCCGAAGTAATTACTACCTTGTCGCTTTGTTTTACAGCTTCCTGTGCCATGATAGGACGTTTCCCCTTATCACGGTTTCCACCGGCTCCTACCACAGTAATCACCTGACCTCTTCCGTTCAATACTTCATGAATGGCATTCAGCACGTTGGTCAGCGCATCAGGAGTATGTGCATAGTCTACGATGGCAGTGTATCCTTTCGGCGAACGCAATGCATCAAATCGTCCTGATACCGGGCGCAGTGTGCTTAAAGCAATCAGAACTTCTTCCGGCTGTTTACCCAACAGGCAAGCTGCTCCATATACAGCCAGCAGGTTAAGTGCATTAAAGCGTCCGATGAACTGAACATTTACTTCCCGGTTATTGATATCCATCAGCATACCTTCAAATCCATCTTCCAGCACTTTTCCCTTGAAGTCGCATAAAGTCCGAAGTGAATATGTCGATACTTTTGCTTTTGTGTTCTGTACCATTACCAACCCATTTTTGTCATCTGCATTGGTTAAAGCAAAAGCATTTTTCGGCAAATTGTCGAAGAATGTTTTTTTAGCCTTCAGATAATTCTCGAAAGTCTTGTGATAATCCAAATGGTCACGGGTCAGATTAGTAAAGATACCACCTGCAAATGTCAGTCCTCCGATACGTTTTTGAGCCACAGAGTGTGAGCTGACCTCCATGAATACATACTTGCATCCTTCATCAGCCATACGTCCCAACAGACTATTCAGTGTAATCGGATCGGGAGTAGTATGTTCAGTTGGAATTGCTTCTCCATCGATATAATTGCAGACAGTAGAAATTAGTCCGGCTTTGTATCCGAAACTTCTGAACATATTATATAATAAGGTAGCAATTGTTGTTTTGCCGTTAGTTCCGGTTACTCCGATAAGGTCCAGTTTTGACGTAGGATTTCCATAAAAGGCTGTAGCCAATTTGCCCACACTGTCTTCTGTACTATTTACTTTGATATAAGTCACTTCCGGTACTATATTAGTTGGGAAAACTTCACATACCACAGCGGTAGCACCTTTTTCTATTGCCTTGTCTATATAGTCATGTCCGTCTGTCTGTGTTCCTTTTACAGCGACGAATAAAAAGTCTTTTTCAATGCATCGGGAGTCCATGTGGATTCCCGCGATTTCCTTTTCTGTCGAGCCTGCAGTTTCATTGACTGCAACAGCTTGTATAATGTCTTTTAGTTTCATATGCTTAATTTTTGAGTGTCAATGTAATATATTCTCCTTTTCGGACCATGCTACCCGAAGGGATACTTTGGGTGTGTACCTTACCGACTCCAGAAAGGTGTACCTTCATGCCGTAGCTTTCCAATAAATATACAGCATCTTTTGCTCCCATACCGACAACATTGGGTACTCTTTTCTTGTCAGGTTGAGCCGTACTTAATTCTACATAGCTGTCTGTGGTTTTTGCTTTACCCCAGACTGGATTAAACGAATAAGGAATAGATGCACTATTGCTTTTTACGTTCAGTTGTTTCAGTACATATGCTGTTTCTGTAATATCTCCCTGTGCAACATCCGGAATTAGTACAGCGGTAGAGTCCTTAGCTTGCGCAATGTTCTTTACCAGATGTTTGGCATAGATACGTTCTGCAATTCGGCTGAAAACACTACCTGCTTGCAAACCTCCCGAAGCCGGTCCGTGTGGAATCTGTATAGAGACAATGCAACTGTATTTAGGTGCTTCCGATGGGAAATACCCGCAGAAGCTAACCAGATAACTGACTCCATTGGCTTTATATCCGGCTTTACCCTGTGAGATTTGTGCCGTACCTGTTTTACCGGAAACGCTGAACTGTTTACTGCCGGCCGGTTTTGCCAATCCTTCCGATACGACCTTGCGTAAAATCGTCTGTATTTGCTGTAAGGTTTCATCCGAGCAAATTTTAGGATTGACTATTTCCGTAGGATATTCTTCAACTATTTCTCCGTTACGTGCGATTGCTTTGACAAATTTCGGCTTCACCATCACTCCATTATTGGCAATGGCATTATAGAAATTTAGCATATAGATAGGAGGAATCATTGTTTCGTATCCTATACTCATCCATGGTAATGTAGTCTTGGCAAAATATCGTTCCTTAGGCCCTTTTATGCGAGGAGAAGCCTCTCCTACGAATCCCAGATTCAAAGGCTTGTCTATGCTCATCCGCCTTAATCCATCTATGAATTTTTGTGGGTCTTTCCCATAAAATTTGTCGATGATGCTTGATACTCCCACATTGGATGATACTTCCAAAATACGGGTTACATCAATTTCTCCATATCCTCCCTTATACCAGTTCCAGTCTTTCATCCAGCTGCCATACATGTTGACCATACCGTTTTTGGTATCTACTTTATAGTCGGGAGTAATATATTTATCTTCCAAAGCTACCATGATAGAAGCCGTTTTAAAGGTAGAACCCGGTTCCATCAGATTGCTGACTGCAAGATTTCTCATTTCGTAGTATTTACCGTCTCCGGCTTTAGTCATGTTGACATTGGCTTTTACTTCTCCCGTTGCCACATCCATTACGACGGCCACTCCAAATACGGCATCCAGGTTTTTCAGTTGGTCAACCAATGCTTTTTCTGCAATATCTTGCATATCCACGTCAATCGTTGTGATGACATCATATCCGTCTATTGCAGGTTTGTCTACAATATTCAGATATTTGTTCATAACCTTCTGACGGTGTGTGATACCATTTTCTCCTTTCAGAAGAGAATCGAAGGTTAATTCCAAACCATTCTTGGCTCCTTGTGCCATGTCGGGAAACATATCTCCCAAAGTACGCATTGCAAGTGAACCGAATGGTTTTTTACGCTGGTTGAACACCTCTTCATGCAAGCCGCTTATGTTTTTGCTCTGATTGAACAAAGGTAACTTCTTTACTTCCTTGTACTGGATATAAGAAATTCGTTTGGGGTAGAGCAGAAAATGTCGGCTTTTGGCTCTTCTTCCTTTCAAAATATGTTTGCGGAAATCCTGCGCGCTCCGGTCGGGGAAAATTTCATGCAGACCGTTGCAGATTTCCTGCAAATGATTCATTAGCATGGTGTCTTGCTTGCTACTCTGTACTCGGAAGTCCATGTAAATTTTATACTCCGGCAGACTACTTGCCATAAGCTTCCCGTCAGCCGAAATGATATTGCCTCGTGTCGGACGAATTACTACATTCTCTTTCACAAAGCGGTCGGCTACATCCTTCCAGTATTGGCGTTCGGCAAACATAATGATTCCAGCTTTGACAATAATCAATATTGCCAAAACAGCCATAATCACCACGATGAAAGTATAGCGAAATGTAATATTTTTCAATCCGGATATCATACCTTTTTATTTCTTTCTGATTAAGTACGGAGGAGTTGTTGCTGTTTCCAGAGTATTCCCCTCTGCCGAAATATATTCTTCGATACGTGACTGTCGGCTTTTCTCCGTGAGCTCCGAAGAAATGGTCAATGCATCGTATTTAATGTCAATCAGTTCTTTTTTTAACTGGTCGATTTCTATCAGCTCTTGTTGGCTGCTATACCGGTTATCGATATATAGAATCGTTAAGATCACAATCAGAATAAGCAGATTGGCCTGCCTCTTTAGAAAATCGTGAGCCAAGATGTCCCCACCCAAAATGCTCTTTAGTGTAATGTGCGGTGCGGTTGCCTGTGTATCTTGTTCTTTCTGTTCCATTGTCTTCTTATTTCTTTTCTGCAATTCTCAGTTTGGCGCTTCTTGAACGCGGATTCCTTGTCTGTTCTTCGTCGGTAGGTACAATTACCTTGTTGTTGACCAGCTTGAATGGAGTCTGTACATTTCCGAAGAAATCCTGCTCTGCTTTTCCTTCAATGTTTCCGGTTTTCATCAGGTTTTTTACAATGCGGTCTTCCAGCGAGTGATACGTAATCACTACCAGTCGTCCTCCTGGATTCAATGCCTCAGTAGCTGCATAAAGCATTTCCTTCAGCGCTTCCATTTCCTGATTTACTTCAATGCGGAGTGCCTGAAATACTTTGGCCAGTTCTTTCTTTTCCCGTTCCCGCCCGAATAGCGGTTTTACTATCTCCAGAAACTCTCCAATGGTTTGAATCGGATTTTGCATGCGGGCTTTCACCAGCACCGATGCCAGTTTTCTACTGTTTTTCAACTCCCCGTACAGGTAAAATAGGTTGGCAAGCCGTTCTTCATCGTATGTATTGACGATGTCGGCAGCTGTTTTTCCCGCCCGTTTGTTCATTCGCATATCCAGATTTCCCTCGAAACGGAAAGAAAAACCGCGTTCCGAGTCATCGAAGTGATGAGACGATACCCCGAGATCGGCCAGGATTGCGTCTACCCCTTCTACATCGTAGTAACGCAGGAAATTGTGCAAGTAACGGAAGTTGCTGCGTACAAACGTAAAACGACTGTCGTTTACGATGTTCCGTTCAGCATCCTCGTCCTGGTCGAAACTGAACAGACGACTGTCTTTATCCATGCGGCGCAAGATTTCCTTCGAGTGTCCGCCTCCTCCAAAGGTTACGTCTACGTATGTTCCTCCGGGTTTCAGGTTCATGCCGTTGATACTTTCGTCGAGCAATACAGGTATGTGATAAATCTGTTCTGTTTCGTTCATCCTTTTCTTCGAATTAGTAATAATACACCTTATAATATACAATTGAGCTGTAAAATTACAACTTTCCTTACAAACGGGGGTATGATTGAATAAAAATGTTTGAAGAAGTTATCAACAGCTTGGGGGAAAACGAGACCGATGAAGAAAGCCTCCTGCACAGAGTGTTGCGTGTTGTGCAATTTTTCTTTTTTGTAAGTGTTATTTCTATCTTTTTGAACAGCAAACAGCCATTTTTTTCGGTATTAGTAAGTGATATTTCAAAAGATACGTTACATTTGCAGGCAAAACATAAAGTGAAGAATGGCCGCCGATTCTATATTTTTGATTGACATAGATAAAATTCTACGGGAGAAAGCCGGAAAGAAGGCTGCGCGTATTCCCCGTTTCTTCGTGTCTTATTTGAAACACATTGTGCATCAGGAGGAAATCAATGCTTTTCTGAAAAGTGTAAACGACAAGACAGGTGTCGATTTTCTGGAAGCCTGTGTAGAGTTTCTGGATATGAAGCTGGAAGTGGAGGGGATGGAAAATCTTCCAGCCGACGGCTTATGTACGTTTGTGTCCAATCATCCGTTGGGCGGTCAGGATGGAGTTGCGTTGGGGTATTTACTTGGAAAACATTACGATGGACGTATCAAGTATCTGGTCAATGACTTGTTGATGAATCTGCATGGTTTGGCTCCTTTGTGTATACCAATCAATAAAACAGGTTCGCAGTCCAGAGATTTTCCCCGTATGGTAGAAGCCGGTTTCTGTTCGGACAGTCACATTATTATGTTTCCTGCCGGTTTGTGTTCCCGTCGTCAGAATGGTGTCATCAAAGACTTGGCATGGAAAAAAACCTTTGTGACAAAGAGTGTGGAAACCCGCCGCTATGTGGTTCCCATCCATTTCGAGGGAAGAAATTCAGACTTTTTCTACAGACTGGCCAATGCCTGCAAGTTCTTGGGCATCAAGTTCAACATTGCCATGTTGTATCTGGCCGACGAGATGTTCAAAAACCGTCATAAAACGTTTAAGGTTACTATTGGCAAGCCTCTTCCGTGGGAGACCTTCGACAAGTCGAAGACACCGGCAGAATGGGCTGAGTATGTGAAAGAGTTGGTATATAAACTTTGAGTAGAAGATTGAAATTAGATATATGGAAGATGTTATTGCACCGATTGATAGAGAGGTCTTGAAAGCCGAACTCACAGAAGATAAGCGTTTGAGATTCACCAATAAAAGTAACAATGAAATCTATGTGGTTACTTGGAAAGATGCTCCTAATGTATTGAAGGAGATAGGTCGGTTACGTGAGATTGCATTCCGTGCGGCAGGGGGAGGTACCGGAAAGTCGCTCGATTTGGATGAATACGATTTGATGGAAAACCCTTACAAGCAGTTGATAGTATGGAATCCCGATGCTGAAGAAATTTTGGGTGGTTACCGTTATCTGTTGGGGAATGAAGTAGAGTTCGACGAGCATGGAAAGCCGGTGTTGGCTACAGCTCATATGTTCAATTTCTCTGAGAAGTTCCTGAAAGAATATCTGCCTACAACCATAGAATTGGGACGTTCGTTTGTGACACTGGAATATCAGTCCACCCGTGCCGGTTCGAAGGGGCTGTTTGCACTCGATAACCTGTGGGATGGTTTGGGAGCACTGACGGTGATTAAGCCCAATGTGAAGTATTTCTTCGGAAAAATGACCATGTATCCTAGCTACAGCCGTCAGGGCCGTGATATGATTCTGTATTTCCTCAAGAAGCATTTTTCCGACAAGGATAATCTGATTACTCCGATGGTTCCCTTGCAGATAGAGACAGACCCTGCTGTGTTGGAGAAACTTTTCTGCAACGATACTTTCAAGGAAGACTACAAGGTACTGAATACAGAGGTACGCAAGTTGGGTTACAACATTCCTCCTCTGGTTAATGCCTATATGAGTCTGTCGCCTACGATGCGTATGTTTGGTACAGCCATCAACGATGGTTTTGGCGATGTAGAGGAAACCGGTATCTTGATTGCAGTAGATGAGATTCTGGAAGAAAAGCGGGTACGTCATATCGAGTCGTACATCAAGGAACACCCGGAAGCTTTGCAGCTTACTTCAGGTGCTCATCCGGTTGTTTCGAAAGATTGATCATGCTTCCCTAAGAACGCTCTTTATATATCTATTTGTCTGAAGTTTAGTGGGCTATGCATAAAGAACAGAGTCTCTTGTTGACTTTTTTTCTTCTCGGATAACTACAAAATGAAAATGAAATAAAAAGGCTTGCCGGCAGCGATGGGGCAAGCCTTTTTTACATGAATATATACCTCAAAAAACGTGACTGTTATCGTAAGCTTACGCTATTATTATCGTTGGCTATCGTGACTATTCACATGAGCTCACGTGAATAGTCGCGTTTTTGAAACTTACCGGATGGTTTCTGTATCCTTTTTACTGCTTTTATCTTTCTGATAAATTCGTTTATGACTACTATTAACTTTTTTTGTTGTTTAAAGAATTTATTCAAATCAATAGAATACTGATGGATAATAGGATAAACATATTTTCCCTCATTCATTATGCTATCGACAGAGTGTACATTTAATCAGTTTGATATAATAAATTGGCGGTAGCTAATCCTCCTCCTAAGGAATGTCCAACAAAGGGCCGTTCTGTATCACTCTTCTCTTCTGTACATATATTTGTAACGTATATTATTAAACCTCAGATCAACATTTTTCTTTTTTAATATCTCTTCAAACCTTATGCTGTCGGAAGTAACAATAATATGACTTTGTATGATGCTGTCACAGTTATCGGCTTTCCAGTCAAGCCCTTCTATGTTGAAAGATTTGTCAATCAGATAATAGCGGGGGTAGTTGCCTTTGAGGGTTGTAGCTTTTACGATAACCCATAGGTCATTTGCATTTACTTCATGCATACATATCCAAGGAGAGTCAGGAAATGGTGGTATAATGTATCTTCCTCCATAGCCATTACTTTCTGTTTCCCCTGAATAAACAATTTTTTGGGTGTTCCAATCCCATTCAATCAGAAACAGCCCTTTCCCTAATTTATACGATCCATTCCATTCTGGCATGAACGAGTCTGCATAAAATAAGAATCCAATCAGTACAATAAAGAATGACACGATGAAAATCAGCGTATATTTCAGGAATGTCAGTATGTATTTTAGAATATTCATCATTTTTTCAGTCTCCCTATTCCGTAATAAAATGTTTTAAATCCGTGTGTATCATTTATCCCTGTGCGAAGTCTTTCTGCCTTGATAAATAAATTTCTCGTAAATCCTCCTCCGGTATTCCAATCATAAACGGTAGCCTCGTCATTCACGATGCGTACTGTTCTTGCCTCTTCGTTTATCAAAAATATGTTTACCCGTCCCAATGCATAGAGGGTGCTTCTCAGTTTAGGTGAAAATATGGATTCTATCATACGCTTAGGGTTGAATAAATTAATGTCACTTAAACAAAGTGGATAGCAGTAAAAAAGATAGTAAGAATAATGATACAATTAGGCTAAATATATTTTTTATTATTTTATCCATGGTAATATCGGTTTTGTTTTTTACTTCCGTAAATGTTAATTTCGTATTTGACTCCTTTTCCTGCATATTTATTTCCAATAGCAGTTTCAATATTCCGTCCCCAATTTTTAGGATTTAACCAGCTGTGTTGTTCAAAATCATATTTATCAGAGAATGCTCTAACAGTATGATTAGGATATCGCTTAATTATGTTTCCGGCATAATCGGTACGCTTGTCTGTACCGATGTAGGCCAATGTCTTTTTCATCTTATTTACCCTCTTTGTCTTTTAGTTTATTGTATCCTCATTAGTCTCTGCTTCTTTTTTCTTTCTGATAAACTCCCTTATGGCTATCAGGTTTTCTTCGTTTTCCTTGTCTTCCTTTATGTATATCATGTGTTCCAACAGATAGTCGAAGTCGAGTGTGTCTCCTTCTATGTTTACTATAAACGCTTTTCTATAGTCCGCGTTAGCTTCCATCAGCAGGTATCTGATAATGTCTGTATATCCTCTTCCGATGGCTCTGTATAATGGTGTTTCTCCGGGAACAGGCGTGAAATCCACTTTTGCTCCGTGTTCTATTAACAGTTTGGTTTTTTCAAGTCCTCTGGCTGCAGCCTGTTTTAAAGGGGTGTACCCGGAGTTTTTGTGCATTACAGGCTCTGTGTCTTTTACATAGTCGTTAGGGTCTCCTCCATATTCGAGCAGCAGTTCCAGTATTTTGATATCTGCCATTCGATCTCCACAAGTGAAAACGATTGGCGAACGGCCATTGAAGGTATTGTGTAAGTTTGGGTTTGCTCCTTTTTGCAGTAGAAAGCGTATCATCTCTATTTTTTGGTTGCATACTGCCCATGCCAGCAGGTTTTGTCCGTATATCGGGTCTCTATAGTCAATGTCTATGGTTCCTTCATTCAGGATGGCATTGATTTTTGCAGTATCTCCTTTTTTCACAGCTTTTGCCATCTCCCATGCAGGTGTGTCTTCCCACAGCCTGATGTGATAACATGTCAGTTTGCTCTTGTCTGTAGTACAGGCACTGATTATTGCAATGAATGTAAGTAGAAGTATTGTCTTTTTCATGGGCTTTTATTATTTTCAGTTGAAAAATTCTGTCTTTATCAGTTTCCCTTCCGGGCTGTATGTTTTCCATTCTCCTTTTTTTCTTGCAAATTCAGAGCGTGGGTCATCTGTCCATATTATCCATCCCTCTTCTTTGACTGTTGCATCGGGATAGAACTCGGTACAGTAGCACCGGTGTGTCTGCCTGAAGTTGTCTTTGCTCATGGGTTTGTTGATAAGATTTGTTTCCCTTGAAAAGTGTTTGTATGTTTTGGTTAGCTGTCCGATGGGATTAAAGAAATACCATGTTCCGCTCATTTCTCCGTGAGTGTATTCTCCGAATACGGCAAGCTTTTGTGTTATCCTTGATTTTTCTCCTTCAGCTCCGTTTATTGGCAAAGAGGATGGTGGCGTTTCTGTGAATTCGGTATAAATCCCGTTTCTGAGTCCGTTTCGATAATACATGCAGGCATTACCTTCTTCCCAAAATCCCTCTTTCTGTCCGTTTCTGTTAAAGCTGTTGGTAGAAAATGTCCACTCGTTAATGTCTCTATATTTTAATTTCCTATATTCTTTAAACGTGATTTTGTTTTCATCCTTGTCATAGTATTTCCATTCACCATATTCGATGAACTCTACTAATGGTCCTCCATTTTCTTGCCACCACAGGAGTAATCCTTCTTCTCGTATTTTCCCATCAGGATAATAACCTATACAATATCCTTTAGTATCTGGCATAAAGATGATTTTATCTCCATTATTTGTATCCGTATATTTGTTGTTTTCCGAACAGTCTTTGCAAAGCATGGTTATACGTCTGTCATCGTACAAATAATACCATATCCCTGTCATTTTCTCTTCTTTATATTCTCCAAAGCAGAATAAATAATCATTATGATATTCTTTATATACTCCTGATGCTTTCCCCTTTTTATAATAAGACTCTATTTGAAATTCATCAAATCTTTCTATCCAAAACCCTTCTTTCTGCCCTTGTTCATTAAGCCGGTTGATTTGTCCCCACTCTTGTGCCTTTGTAGTACAGAGTGATATACTCAATAGGAGGAGAATGATTGATTTTATGTATTGTTTGTTTCTTTTCATGGATATTTGTTTTTTTAGTTTTTTGTATCCTTATTGGTTTCTGCTTCTTTTTCTTTCTTTGTTACGAACAGAGGTTGTAGAGGATAAAATATTGTCATAAAATCTTTTCTTTTCCAATGGAACGTTGTCATAATAAGCTGTGAAATCATTTGTTTGGATTTCTTTCCAGCATTTATTCGATTTCTCTCCTTGGTAGATGACTATGTCTGAGAGAGAATCTGTTTTTATCTCTTCGTTTATCAAAAACATGTTTACACGTCCCAATGCATAGATGGTGCATCCATTTGTCTTCGATGTATTATTGTTCAATTAAGAAAATATTCGGTAATTTGAAAAAATATTTTTCATCAATTTGTATTCTTAAATATTGTTCTACTTCTCTTTTTTTCATAAGAACAATTCTTTCTTGATAAAATTTTGACTTCCTATCTGTTTGGGCTATGAAATATGAGAACGTTTTACCGGGTGCAATTTTTTTAATAAATGAGTATCCTACATTCATTAAATGTTCGTCTGATAAATCTTCAAACATCATTTCAATAAAACTGAAATCACCTTTTTTCTTTTTAAAAAAATCGTGCACCAATTCAGAGTTTGATTTTTTGTTTATTGAAAGCAATGATATCCAGGTTAAATAGTCCTCGTTTGATTTATTTGTTATTTGGTATTTGCTGATAGTTTGAGCTTGTCCGGTAATTCCATTGAAATAGCAAAATGATAAGGTATCAATCTGTATTTGACGCTGAGCATTCAAGTTCGTTGCACAAAACAGAAAGAGTGGAAAAAATATGTAAATTACTGTTCTCATTTTTCTTTTATATATTTAGTAGTTACCTTTTAAAATTAGTAATCATCCCATTAAAACTATATTTCCATTAGGTGAGTTATTATACTCTTTTTCTTTTTTTCTTTCTGTGTATCATATGCCCGACGGATAGTCAAGAGGTTTGGAATATTTGTTCTTATTTATCTGATATGTTTCTTTTGATTTTTTCCAAATGCTCAGAATAAGTTGATTCCAAAAAGAAATCTCCACATTCATCATCCCAGCCAAAGAGTATATCATGTAAAGATGCAAGATAGACAATGTAGGCTCTTGTTGGATTTTCATGGGGCAGTATTCTGTTGTGTACATATTTTAATAATACTTTGTCTATTCCTCCTTCCTCGTATAATTTGCGGATTTCCGGAACTTCTACGACCTTATCCTCTGAGAATTCTTCATACATGGAAGTGTTGATTGTGATATATTCTTTATTTACCAGCTTTTTATATAAACGTTTTTGGAATTCCTGATAGGAATCTATTCTTATATTTGAATATTTATAGAGTCTCCATGCATTACTACAACACAAAAAAGTATCTTCCCGCATAGTATCGAATTGTCTGATACTATCAAATGAAGCATATTCATGTATCATTGGAACAATGATAGGATATGATGTGAGGCGATCGCACCTCATTATTGATTCTCTTAATGCTGAGTGTTTATTGTCTGTACAGGCTGTAAGACATAGCCCTATGAGCAATGTATAAATAAGGCTCATTCTCTTTTTTAGAATATGCATATTCCTATCTTAACTATTTCGTTATTAATGCTTTAAATTTAATGAAAACTTTCGATATAAAAGAAGAAAAGAGAATGTTATGCAGCAGAAAAGAAGAACGAAAAAACGTGACTTGTATCGTAGGCTTACGATACAAGTCACGTGAGCGATCGATACAAGTATCGCAAGCCTACGATACAAGTCACGTTTTTTGAAGGAAGATATACCGGTGAAGCGTATGTTACACCGCCGGCAGACTGTTGCCGTTTATTTTCCGGTAAAGGTCGAGCGCATACACGTCGGTCATGCCCGAAATGTAGTCCAGCACGGCTTGAATCTTGCCGTACAAGGTAGGAGCTTCCACATCGTATTGTTTTGAAATGCGGTTTATCAACAGCTGTGAATAAGCTTTGTCGGGATGTCGCACAGCTTCCACCATCAGGTCGATCAGAGTGCTGATAACCCGGAAACCGGCCAGCTCGATGTCCACCACATCTTTCGAATGATATATCTTGGCGAAGGCGGTATGCGAACAGTTTTCGTAGGCTTCTCTGATTTGCGGTTCCATGTGCTTGATAAGTACTCCTTCGAACGTTCCGGCAAGAATATCTTCTTCGTGTTCTGTAAATACACGGGTACATTCTTTTATCAGTACACCGATGGCCGAGGAGCGCAAGTAGGCTATCTGTTCGTTGGCATCGGTTACCATCCGGCAGATTTCCTCGATGTGTGTCAGCCGTTCGGGGGAGAAGAAACGGCAGTACAGGTCTTTCGTCTCCTGCAGAGTGAGTATTTTCAGCTTGTAGGCATCTTCTATATCCATCATCTGATAACAGATATCGTCGGCGGCTTCTACCAGATAGACCAACGGGTGACGGGCATAGCGTGCCGGTTCTCCTTCCCGGCTCAGGCGTACAATGCCTAATTCTTCGGCAATGCGGCGGTAGTCGTCTTCCTCGCTCAGGAAGAATCCGAACTTCTGTTTCTTTCCGGCAAGCTGCGAAGAAAAGGGGTATTTCACGATGGAAGCCAATGTAGAGTAGGTCATCACGAAACCTCCCGGCCGGCGTCCCCGGAACTGATGCGTCAGCAGTCGGAAAGCGTTGGCATTCCCTTCAAAGTGGGTAAGGTCTTCCCATTCGGCGGCAGAGAGGAGCGGTTTCAGGGTAAGTCCCTTGCCTTCGGAAAAATAGGTACCGATAGCTTTTTCTCCCGAATGACCGAAAGGTGGATTGCCCAAGTCGTGTGCAAGGCAGGCAGCCGATACGATGGAACCGATTTCGGACAGATGCGAATCGTGCAGTTCCGGGTGCTTTTGCAGGAGGATTGTGGCTACTTCATTTCCTAAAGAGCGACCTACACACGAAACTTCCAGGCTGTGCGTCAGTCGGTTGTGTACAAAGATGCTTCCCGGAAGGGGAAATACCTGGGTCTTGTTTTGCAGACGTCGGAAAGGAGCGGAGAAAATCAGCCGGTCGTAGTCGCGTTGGAATTCGGTACGGTCTTCTTTCCGTGCTTCGTGGAGAAACTCCAGTCCGAAGCGTTTGTTCGATATCAGTTGTTTCCAGTTCATGTTGTCAGGTATGTAGATGGACGTTTAATTTGATACATAAGTGAAAATAAAGAAGCAAGTTACCAAGAAATTTTTGCTCCTGCAAGATGGAAAGAAAAAATATAAGTTTCATATCTGTTAAGTGGATAGGAGGAGGATGGTAAAGATATGTCTGTTTGTGGAGATTTAAAAAATGGTAAACTCCTTTATATATTCGGTGAAATATGTAAATTCGCAACTTATAATGAATTAGAACCTAAAAACACAATGAAAATACAGATTATCAATAAATCGAAACATAGTTTACCGCAGTATGCCACTCCTCTTTCTGCAGGAATGGATCTTCGTGCTAATTTGGAGGAGCCTATCGTATTGAAACCGTTACAGCGTTGTTTGGTGCCTACCGGATTGTACATCGCATTGCCCGAAGGGTATGAAGCACAGATTCGTCCGCGAAGCGGTCTGGCATTGAAAAAGGGGATTACTTTGCTTAATACACCGGGAACGATTGACGCAGATTATCGTGGAGAAATCGGAGTGATTATGGTCAATCTTTCGGAAGAGCCTTTTACTATCGAGGATGGAGAACGTATTGCTCAGATGGTGATTGCACGTTACGAGAAAATCGACTGGCAACCGGTAGATGTGTTGGATGAAACAGAACGGGGGGCCGGAGGATTCGGTCATACCGGAACTGTTTAATTAATAGCTAGAATGACATGATGAAAAATTGGCTCTATATTTTACTGGTCTGTGGAGCTGCATGGCTCACGGGATGTGGCTCGTTGGGTAAGCAGACTGGAAAATCAACATTGCAGACTACTGCGGAGCAAGACCCGCTTACTCCCGAACAGCGCCGTAAGTACGATTATTATTTCCTTGAAGCGGTACGCATGAAGCAGAAAGGAGAGTATGATGCGGCTTTCGAATTGTATAAGCATTGTTTGGATATCTATCCTCAGTCGGCTGCGGCATTGTACGAAATATCACAGTTTTATATGTTCCTGAATTTGCCGGAAAAAGGAGAGCAGGCTTTAAAGCAGGCGGTACACTCCGATGAATCTAATTTCTGGTATAAACAGACATTGGCTATGTATTATCAGCAGAAGAGAGAGTGGGCAAAAGCTATTGCTGTGTATGAAGATATGGCCAATTTGTTTCCGTCTCGTCTTGAACCGCTGATGTCTTTAGTCGATTTGTATACGCAGACGCAGAGTTATGGAGAGGTGGTGAAGACATTGAATCGTCTTGAAGAACTTGATGGCAAGTCAGAACAGATTAGTATGGAGAAGTTT
Organism: Phocaeicola sp. HCN-40430; assembly: GCF_037890285.1. Classification (NCBI taxonomy): domain Bacteria; kingdom Pseudomonadati; phylum Bacteroidota; class Bacteroidia; order Bacteroidales; family Bacteroidaceae; genus Phocaeicola; species Phocaeicola sp. HCN-40430. Next base: position 3,889 of record NZ_JBBKBS010000026.1, on the reverse strand, counting down.
CGTATGTATCTTCTTCTGGGACAAAAAGATCAGGCATTTAATGAGATTGTGAGCCTTTCGAAGGAGTATCCTTATGATATGCGTTATCAGACTATCTTGGGAGATGTGTATCTGGAGAATGATAAGCCACAGGAAGCTTACGATACGTATCAGCGTATTCTGAAAGAAGAACCGGGATATGCACCAGCTTTGCTTTCGATGGCTTCGTATTATAAAAAAATGGGGCAGGATAGCCTGTATCAGGTACAGCTTGATACGATTTTGCTGAATGGCGATGTGCAGTCGGATACCAAGATGGAAATTATGCGACAGCTTATTTTGCAGTCGGAGCAGACGACAAAAGATAGTACGCAGATTGTGAATCTGTTTCGTAATATATTGAAATGTCCACAGCAGAATGCTGATTTGGCTATGCTTTGTGCACAGTATATGATTACGAAACGGATGGAAAAAGAATCGGTGCCGGTGTTGAATCAGGTTCTACAGCTCGATCCGGAGAATAAACCGGCACGTTTGCAGCTACTGAGCTATGCAATTCGTGACAATAACCTGGATGAGGTGATTCATATTGCGACTCCTGCACTGGAGTATAATCCGGATGCATTGGAGTTTTATTATTACTTAGGACTGGCGCATTTCCAGAAGAAAGAAACCGACAAGGCTTTGGAGGTCTTTTCGAAGGGGGTGAAGCAGGTAAACGAAAAAAGCGATAAGAATGTTGTATCCGATTTTTATGCAATTTTAGGTGATTTGTATCATACTAAAAAGATGCAGGCTGAGGCTTACGCTGCTTACGATTCTTCGCTGGTGTACAATCCGGATAATATAGGTTCGCTGAATAACTATGCATATTATTTGTCTTTGGAACGGAAGAATTTGGATAAGGCAGAGGAAATGAGTTATCGTACGGTAAAGGCGGAGCCGGAGAATGCAACTTATCTGGATACGTATGCATGGATTTTGTTCGAAAAGGGTAAATATACTGAAGCCCGCATCTATATTGACCAGGCAATGCGAAGTGAGGAAGGAAAGAAGAGTCCGCTCATTGTCGAGCATTGTGGGGATATTTATTATATGCTGGGTGAAAAAGAGAAAGCTTTGGAGTATTGGAAACAATCTGCTTCGATGGATGATAAGGAAGAAGATGGCTCTACTCCTCGTACTAAGGAGGAGTTGAATCGTTTGAAACGTAAAATTGCATTAAGGAAATATATTGCGGAATGAAACATGTACTGAAACTTACTTTTGTGGTTGTTGTGACCTTACTGCTTGCTTCGTGTGGTTCAAACCGTTGGATGGAAAGATCGCCGAGAGTGGGTGGACTGTCAGGAAAAGCATATACAGAGAAGGTGATTGAACTTTCTCCCAACTGGGAGTGTGTGACGGGAAAGGTGGCGCTTGCGCTGGATATGGGCGCGAAAGGTACTACAAAGGTCAATGCTACACTTCGTATGAAGCGGGGGGAAGTGATTCAGTTTTCAGTTGCTCCACTTTTGGGTATAGAAGTGGTGCGTATGGAGATATCTCCACAAGGTATTTTGGTACTTGACAGATTGAATAAGCGGTATGTGCAGGCGTCGTTTGAACAGGTAAACAATTGGGCGCGTACGGATTTAAGTTTTCATGTATTGCAGTCGTTGTTCTTCAATGAGCTGTTTTTACCGGATCGGACTCAACTGACGGCTGATGATGCTTCATTGTTCCGTATCTCGGTAGAAGGAGATAATGCTTTGTTGGAGGCTAAGTCTTCGAAAGTATTGACATACAGTTTCCGTACTTCTGCCGATAGTGGTTTGTTGCAGGAGAGCCGCATTGGTGTGAAAGGTACAGGGTATACGTTGAATTGGAAGTATGATGATTTTCAACGGTTGGATGCACGTCCTTTCCCTCAGCATATGGGATTGACGATAGGAGGTGTGAAACCGGAAGTGGCATTGGATATGAAACTTTCTCGTTTATCGGTTGATAACGGCTGGGAATCTCATACGAATATTCCATCTAGATATAAGAAGATAGAAGTAGAAGAATTAGTGAAAATGTTACTCAAATGATGAAACGTATTCTGTGGCTAGGTATATTCTGTGTGTGCATGTGTCTTCCGTTGGTGGCACAGAGTACACGAAAGATTCGTGAACTGGAAAAAGAACGGAATGAGCTTCGTAAGCAGATTTCCGAATCGGAAACGTTGTTGCAGTCCACTAAGAAGGATGTAAATAGTCAGTTGAATAACTTGGCATTGTTGTCTGGACAAATAGATGAGCGTAAACGTTATCTTGCTACCATAGAAAAAGATGTAGAAACAATTCAAAGGGAAATAAATCGTTTGCAGGTAGAGTTGAAGCGCTTGCAAAAAGAATTGGCAGATAAACGTGAGAAGTATGAACAGTCTGTCAATTATATGTATCGAAATAAGTCGGTGCAGGAAAAACTGATGTTTGTTTTTTCAGCCGATAATCTGAGTCAGATGTATCGTCGACTTCGTTATGTACGGGAATATGCCGATTATCAGCGTGTGCAGGGAATACAACTGCAGAAGAAACAAGAAGAGGTTAATGCTAAGCATAAGACATTGGTGGATAGTCGGAAGGCAAAAGAGGAGTTGTTGAAACAGGGCGAGGAAGAAAAACTGAAGCTGGAAAAACAAGAAAAGGAGAGACAGCAGTTATTGAGTACGTTGAAAAAGAAGCAACGTAGTATTCAGTCGGAATTGTCTAAGAAGCGTCGCTCAGCCGATAAGTTGAATGCACAAATTGATTTCTTGATTGAACAGGAAATAGAGAAAGCGCGTAAGCGTGCTGAAGAAGAAGCACGTCGTAAGGCAGAGGCGGAAGCAAAACAGTCTGGTAAAGCTTCGAAAAAATCGGCAGAATCATCGGATAAAGACCAAAAAACGCTTGCGAAAGGTAAGATTGATGCTTATAAGATTGATTCAGAGGATCGACGTTTGTCGGGTACGTTCGAACAGAATAAGGGAAAACTGCCTGTTCCTATTACTGGTGCGTATGTAATAGTTGGTCATTATGGTCAGTATCAAGTGAGTGGTTTACGGAATGTACGTCTTGATAATAAAGGTATTGATATTAAGGGAAAGAAAGGGGCAATGGCACGTGCCGTATTCAATGGAGAGGTTTCTGCTATTTTCCAGTATAACGGATTGGCGAATGTGTTGGTGCGTCATGGTAATTATATTTCGGTATATTGTAATTTGTCTTCTGTCTTGATACGTAAGGGTAGCCAGCTGAAAACAGGTGATATGATTGGGGAAGTGCATACTGATAAAGATGGAAATACGGTACTTCATTTCCAGTTACGTAAAGAGGTCAATAAGTTGAATCCTGAACTTTGGTTGAGGCATTAGTATTAAAATTATAATTGATTGTTTTTTTTTGAATCAAGTGGAGGTTTTCGATGGATCGAATAGATCTTTCGAAAACCTTTTCGTTTTAGATGATATGACTTTTTAGAGGCTTGTAGAAGGTCTTTGTTGGCTTAAAAAACGCGACTTGTCGCGTTGGCTATCGATACTTGTATCGTTGCCTTACGTGACTTGTTGCATCAGCTCACGCGACAAGTCGCGTTTTTTGGTGTTATTATTTGGGGTAAATTTTAGTCTGAGTAATTCTTTCGGATGCTGTTTTCCGGTTGAAGACACAGAAAAAATGGGAATCCGGTTTTGTTTAGAACCGGAATCATTGTATGCTGTGAGTCGTTTTTCTCTGTGTTTGGAGTATCAGATTACGAATCTGTGAATGAATTTCCCGTTTGTTGTTCTTTGGGTATCAGTGCTTATATTATATAATAATGTATATATAGTTCTCTTCAGAAAGTCTTCTTGCAGAAAAATAGGCTGTAAAACCAGCTGTAAGACAGCTATTTGTGAAAAACATTG